>PWFZ01000139.1 GCA_003555185.1 Balneolaceae bacterium
GTCAAAGTTTGAGATCTGTTTATTAACTTGGGATTGAATTATAAAATAACCTAAAACAGGCCTTAAAAGACTCGTGAACTTTTCAAGCGAATACATTTATTCAACCGCGGAGCATGCCTCCGCAATGTCAAAGTTTGAGATCTGTTTATTAACTTGGGATTGAATTATAAAATAACCTAAAACAGGCCTTAAAAGACTCGTGAACTTTTCAAGCGAATACATTTATTCAACCCCCATTCAGTGTTGTGATTTGTCTAAACTATATATTATCGGATATTACAAAAAGCTATCAAAATATATCTCACTCTGTGAAAATCTGCGTAAAACCTCCGTGAGACTCTGCGAGAAAAACAGAGGGAAAGAATCTGATGAGGCATAAAATTTATCATTGAAGCTGGAAGTTGTTCTCGCTGATTTTCGCAGATGAAACGCTGAGTCTCGCAGAGATAAGATTCAAAAATATTAACAGCTTATTCGGCAGTTCGATTGTACATCTTTTTTATAACCGGAATAATCAGAAGCGCAAAAATCACGGCAGAGGTGAAGAATATGAATCTCTGATCGGGGAGGGGGAAATCTAATCCGCGTGAGAGGGCTCGGAGTAAATTTGTGAATCCGATCAGTACGGTGAGATACACAACAAACCCCGAAAGAATATTATAAAACGTTCTGTTTTGATGTTGTTCAGGGAGAATGATTGTTTGATTCATCATCAAAAACAGGATGACGGCAATGACCGGCAGGATGATTCCATTCAGCGCCTGGGCAAGAATAATTACCGGAACGGGCTGGAGTTCAAGTAGCCCGAAAAGCAGCCCAACGGAAAGTACGCCCATCCAAACGGACCTGAAATAGAATCCATCTGTAGACCATCGGGTTTGGTTTGATGATGTTTTGAGCAGTGATTTTGCCGTGACAGCGGCAGCAAGTGCAGCGGTGAGTGTAGAGCTTAGTCCGGCGCCAAAAAGTCCGATTCCCAACAACCAGTTTCCCCATCCGCCGAGCTGTTCGTTAAGTGCGGCTGCCAATGCCTCAAACGTAAATTCACCGGCGATTGCAGTACCGGTCAGCAGTATACAGATTGAAATAAATCCACCGAGTCCGATTGCAATAAGCAGACTCAGTTTCATCTCTGATGGTGTTTGCGTGTGCTTTAATCCTGAGCCCAAAAAGATATTATAAGGAACCACGGTTGTGCCGATGAGTCCGAGCACCAGGATTTCGGCTCCGGGGGGAATGGTTGGTACAAACCCATCACTGAAAAGTGAGGAGAGATCGTGCGGGATCATCATGGCCGTAATCACAAAACAGATTCCCATAATGGCTACAATCAACCCAAGAAGAGTGGCTATTTGACGGATACTTCCTTTCCATAACAGCAGACCTGAAATCAGCCCAATGGATCCCACAATAACGGGGACCGGAAGCTGATTGGTAACAATAGAAATACCGGCCACGGCGCCCAGGATATTCCCGGCTTCAAATGCTGCACAACCCGAAAGTATCGCTATCAGTGTTAACCAGATCAGCGTTTTTCCGGTTTTGGTTCCGGCATATTGAGAGCGCATCGCCTCACCCAGATTGTTTCCGGAAACGGCGGTAATTCTTGCGGAAGCTTCCTGCAGAACATAACAGGCAATAATTGAGAAAAGAATGGCCCAAATCAGCGTATAGCCAAAACCGGCACCGGCTGATGCGGAAGTGGTTACCGTGCCCGGGCCAATAAATGCCGCCGAAATGACCGACCAAAAAAGGATATGTAACAATCTCTGTTTCACGCAGGGAATGTAGGAAAAAATTAGAAACCTGCAGGATCTGATTTATTCACTGTTGGATTGCACACTTTTGTTATTTCTTCCAAACAGATATTTTTCCATTTCAACTACAATGAACACAGTGATTCCACCAATGAGAGGAAACATCCAATAGTATACGGTATGAGGGTCTGTACCGAATAAAAGATTCATAAAGGGGGCATAGGTGAAAATGAGCTGCAGGACAATAAGAATACCTGATGCGTAGAAAACAGCCTTGTTTTTAAAGAATCCGTCATCGATGGCCGGACTATTTAATCTGCGGCAGTTGTAGAGGTAGAAAAGTTGTCCGGCAACGAGTGTGTTTACGGCAATGGTACGGGCGGTTTCTATTTCATAGGCGTTTGCTTTCAACCATGCATAAAGTCCAAGTGTAAGTCCGCCAATTAAAAAAGAGACAAAGGCGATTCGCCAGATTAAATAACCACTGAGGATTGCTTCTTTTTGATCACGCGGAGGCCGTTTCATCACGCCGGGTTCGGTTGGCTCAAACGAGAGCGCCAGCGCCAGCGTTACGGCCGTAACCATATTTACCCACAGAATTTGTACGGGTGTTATGGGCAGTACCATTCCCATCAATACAGCAATCATTATCACCAGCGATTCGGCACCGTTTGTGGGGATGATAAAGATAATCGCCTTTTTCAGATTGTCGTAAATTGTACGGCCCTCTTCCACGGCATTGGCAATGGAGGCAAAATTGTCATCAGCCAGTACCATTTCGGAGGAATCTTTTGTCACCTCTGTCCCTTTAATTCCCATTGCAATTCCCACGTCTGCCCGCTTTAATGCCGGAGCGTCATTTACCCCGTCACCGGTCATGGCACAAATCATTTTCTCTTCTTGCAAGGCTTTCACTAACCGAAGCTTATGTTCGGGACTGGTTCGTGCAAAAACATCATACTCGAGGGCAGCTTTACGCATTTGGGCGTCATCCATCGATTCAAGCTCTGATCCGCTAATGGCCTTAACGCCATCACCAATTCCCAGCTCCAGCCCGATCGCTTTCGCTGTTATCAGGTGGTCTCCTGTTATCATCTTCACTTTTATTCCGGCAGATTTACAGGCTTTTATGGCTTCAATCGCTTCAGGTCGCGGCGGGTCAACGATTCCAATAAGGCCGAGAAATGTCAGATCATTGATGTCATCATCATCAATATCGTTTAAATCATTTGATACAGTTTTTATGGCCGCTGCAATAAGTCTTCGACCCTGCTCTGCTTCATGTTCGCTCTTATTTCGCCAGTAGTCAGGATCCATATCCGTTTCGCCATCTTCTGTCATTTGGCGGCTGCATCGCTCAAGAAGTCGTTCGGGTGCTCCTTTCACGTAAATGATCCGTTCACCATCCAGTTCATTCAGTGTTGCCATATATTGGTGTTCCGACTCAAATGGAATATTGTCAACTCTTTTTGGCTTGAAATCTTTCAGTCCGGATTTATAGCTGAGAGAAACCAGAGCGCCTTCTGTGGGATCCCCCTCCAGCTTCCATTTATCTTCTTCCTGATGGATCTCCGCATCACTGCATGCAAGTACGGTTTGCGCAAGTTTCATAAAGGTGGACTCATCTTCCGGCTCGATGGCCCGTCCATCTTTTTTGATATTCCCCTCCGGTTTATATCCGGCGCCCTCTATTTCATATTCCGAATCTGCGGTAATGACTGATCTTGCCGTCATTTCATTGCGTGTAAGCGTACCGGTTTTATCGGAGCAGATCACACTTACTGAGCCCAGCGTCTCAACGGATGGCAGCTTGCGAATGATTGCATTTCTGCGGGCCATTGCCTGCACGCCGATTGCTAGCGTGATGGTCATAATTGCGGGAAGGCCTTCTGGAATGGCGGCAACAGCGAGACTGATTACAGCCATGAACAGCTCGCTCATTTCATAATCCCGGAAAAAATATCCGATTGCGAAAAAAAGAGCGGTGATTCCCAGAATAGCTACGGAAAGTGCTTTGCCAAACGAGTCAATCTGCTGAAGAAGGGGAGTCGTAATTTTTTCCACTTCACTCATCATCCGGTTTATTTTGCCCAGCTCTGTATGGGCACCGGTTGATACCACCAACCCTTTGGCCCGTCCATATACCACTGATGTACCTGAGAAGGCCATGTTTTTCCGATCGCCGGGAACGGCATCTTCAGCTACCGGTTCAGTATGTTTTTCAACGGCTACAGACTCTCCGGTAAGTGCAGACTCTTCGATCCGTAAATTGCGGACGTGTACAAGACGGAGATCGGCAGGTACCTTATCACCGGATTCCAAAAACACGATATCACCGGGAATAAGAGATTCAGCATCAACTTTTCTGCGCTGGCCGTTTCTTAGCACAATGGCATCAAGAGAGAGCATTTTTCGTATGCCTTCCAGCGCTTTTTCTGCTTTGCCCTCCTGTACGTAGCCAATGATGGCATTAATCAAAACAACACCCAGTATTACACCAGTATCTAACCAGTGATTGAGCAGGGCGGTAACTCCTGCTGCGGCAATCAGGACGTAGATCAGCACATTGTGGAACTGCATCAAAAATCGCATTAAAGCTGATTGGGAAACAGATTCCGGCAGTTTGTTCGGCCCGTACTTTTCCAGCCTTTTTTCTGCTTCATCAGAGGTTAGTCCATCTTCAGAACCGTTTAACTTTTTAAAAATATCACTAACCGAAAAGTGGTGCCAATGTGGTTGATTATTTTGCTCTTCTCTATTCGTGCTCTCCTTTTTAGCCATTGTAGTCAGATTCTGAATTGGATGTAAAAACAGGGTGTATTTATTTCATTTGCAAGATACACAGGATTTTAAAATCCTTTTGATTTATAGTTGGAATTTGAAAGTTTATCGGGTAACGAAGCTTTATGATTCTTGAATGACTCGATCCATCATATTAAATATAATATCAATGGGGAAATCAACTACGGAGTTTTAAAGGAGTGCAGGTGATATAGATATGATGAGAAAGCAGATCACAATTCGGGTAATTCTATTAGTGATAAATTTCAGTTATCTTCAGTTTAGGGTAACGTAAATAGATGATTTTAAATTAATTGAGCGAGCATGGTAACAAAAGGTGAATTCGTTAAATATTCGGCCAAATGGCTGATACTTTTTACAGTTCTCGTAATTGCTCCCTTACTGTTGGCGTCTATTGGCCACGGAGAATCTAATCGTGGATTTTGGGTGGAGTTCGGCGTTGCTCTCGGTTTTGTAGGTCTCGCCATGATGGGGCTTCAATTTGTGCTGACTGCGCGGTACAGTAAAATCGGTGCTCCATTCGGTCTGGACGAACTTCTGCAGTTTCACGGACAGGCCGGTTATATCGCCTGGGGTTTTATTATGGGACACTTTATCATTCTGTTTGCTGCAGATTCTGAGTTCCACAAGTTTTTAGATCCTTTTGTGAACTTTCCGCGTGCATTGGCACTTTCAGGCGTGATACTTGCCATTACAATTCTTGTCGCCACAACGTATTGGAGAGAAAAGTTTGGGATTATTTATGAGTGGTGGCGAGCCACTCACGGAGCGTTAGCATTGATTGTTGTTTTTGTAGGCACTGTTCACATTATGCAGGTTGGGTTTTATATTTCTGAACTCTGGCAACAGATCGTTTGGGTAGGTTTTTCGCTGGCTGCGATGGGTTTGCTCCTGCATAACCGGGTATGGCGACCGATGAAAATGAAGGAGAAGCCGTGGAAAGTAACTAAGGTTGAGGAGGAGGTTGAAGATACCTGGACGGTTGAATTTGAACCGGTTGGCCATGAAGGAATAGAATTTTCAGCGGGTCAGTTTGTGTGGATTACTATCGGTGACTCACCCTTTAGTTTACAACAACACCCGTTTACAATCTCTTCATCCCCTGATGAAGAAAATATTCAGCTGACCATTAAAGAGCTTGGAGATTTTACATCAACAATTGGCGAGATAGAACCGGGAACCGGAGCTTACATTGAGGGACCTTACGGAAACTTTATTCTCAGTCAGTCTGCATCAACCCATAATATTTTCATAATAGGTGGAATTGGTGTGACACCAACGTTAAGTATTCTTAAATCGCTACGAGACAGGCAGGATCAACGGAAAACGACAGTGATTTACGGAACTAAATCCCAAGAGCTAACGCCGTTTTACGAAGAGTTTAAAACTATTTCAGAAGAGTTAAATGTAAATATGGTACATGTATTTGAAGAGCCCCCCAAGGGTTGGGAAGGAGAAACCGGTTTTATTGATGAGGGTGTTATGAAACGAAATATCCCGGAAGATTTCACAAACTGTGAATTTTTTGTTTGTGGACCTCCCCCTATGATGGACGTTGTTGAAATGACCCTTAGTGAGTGGGGAGTGCCGGTATATAAAATCCATTCAGAACGATTTAATATCGCTTAAGGCAATTAAAAAATAATTAACCAAGGTGTTTATGCTACATATTTATATTCGCAGAGTTGCTCTGATTGTTGCCGTAATAGTGTTGATTGCAGCTTTACTATTTGCAGTTCAATAACGCTGAATTACCTGTATAGAAATTCACTCTGAGGAGAGATATTACCCCATTCTTTTGACCATATATTTCATTTTTGCTTACCAAAATGAAATTTTTTGATGTTATTTGGGTTTAGTAAAGTAAATTAGAATAGATACTTCTAAACTTGCCCGCAAAATCGTGAAACACTTGTTTTTTATCTTATTGTCTGTACTTATAACAGTCGTTTTATTGAGCTGTTCCGGATCAGAAAAAATGGTTGAAGAACAGATTGATTACGATACTCAAACCCGATATATGAGCGCAACCGGGTCTGATTTTATGCGCGATGAAATCAAAAAAGGTCTTGAATCAGTACAGCGTCTTCATGTGACGATTAGCTATACGACGTTTCAGTTCGATTTAGATGATCTGCCCACTCATACCGAATTATCCGATACTGATTTTTCAATTCGCTCTGTGCAAACTTCGGTGGAACATCAATCCAGAGCAGGATCGGCTTTGGTCCTTTCCAACAGGCGCGGAAAATCTGTATTGCTGACGGCTGCGCATACTGTTTCATTCCCTGATACTGTGTGGCACTTTGCGGAAGAAAGCGGGCCAGAACCGGAGCACAGGGTAGAAGCTGTATCCGTAAAGGAATCTGTATCAAGAATTCTGATCGGGCCTCATGGAGTATACGAATTTGAATTGGCTATAGATGACCCTAATCGTGACCTCGCTTTGCTTACTCAAACCTGGGAAGCAGATAACAGGCCAAGGCTAGCCCCACTTTCTTTATCAACGGGAAGCTCGGGTTCGCTGGAATGGACAGATAGGGTCTACGCCATTGGATATCCGCTTGGAACGGAAATGGTGACTCAATCCATGATCAGTAAATCCGGGCATACAGGTAGAAGGAGTATTGTTTTAGATGCTTCTTTTAATCGAGGCTTTAGTGGCGGTGCTGTGTTTGCCGTTCGGGGTGATGGGGCAGGAATGGAGTGGGTTGGAATGGTATCA
>PWFZ01000251.1 GCA_003555185.1 Balneolaceae bacterium
GTAGGAGCGTTTAGAATTCCCTTTTTTCCATCTTCGAAAGCATGCCAGACGTTTTTCTGCCAGCCGAAAGGTTTCCATCCCTGTTCTATAAACCAATCTTCAACAATTTTTTTGCCTAAGCTCATGTGTGATGACAATTAATCTAATGATTACGACAGGTCAACAGAATGAAGCCTCTGTTTCGTTTGATGGAGCAATAAAAAACTGACAGAGTTTGTACATCAAACCAAAGAAAATGTTTGTGAGAACTATTTGAAATCATAAAATATCATCCACGAAACAAATTAAACCCCAAAGTTTTTTAGAAAACACTTGAAAATGCCATGAAAAAGCTTCAACATAGAAGTGCTTCTTGCATCTATTAATCAGAAAATTAATTAACAGGTCGACTATCATGTGGTTAAACATCAAATCTTACGACGAGTACAAAGATATTTACAAACAGAGCGAAACCGATCGCATGAAGTTTTGGGAGCATGAAGCAGGTACATTTTACTGGCGAAAGAGCTGGGATAAAGTACACTCCGGTGGATTTGAGAAAGGGGACATCAAATGGTTTGAAGGCGGAAAGCTGAATATTACAGAAAATGCGCTCGATCGTCACCTAAATACCATTGGACACAAAACCGCCTTTATTTTTGAGCCAAATCACCCGGATAGTTTTCGCCGAACAATAACTTACAGGCAGCTGCATGAAGATGTTTGCCGGTTTGCAAATGTACTGGAAAGCAAGGGAGTTGAAAAAGGGGATCGGGTTTGTATCTACATGGCGATGACCCCCGAGCTGATTATCGCTGCGCTGGCCTGTGCCCGGATTGGTGCGGTTCACTCAATCGTTTTTGCGGGATTTTCTGCACAGGCACTGGCCGAGCGGATTAATGATTGCGATGCTAAAATGCTGATTACCAACGATGGACTTCGTCGAGGAGACAAACACGTTCCGCTTAAAGATATTTCTGATGAAGCTCTTGAAAGCTGCCCCGGAGTGAAAAATGTAATTGTGTGTCAGCGAACCAATCGTGATATCGAATGGAAAGACGGACGTGATGAGTGGTGGCATATGCTGATTCGAAATGCATCAAAAAAACATACTGCTGTTGAAATGGATGCTGAAGATCCGCTCTTTATTCTGTACACATCAGGTTCAACGGGAAAGCCAAAGGGTGTGTTGCATACCTGCGGTGGCTATATGGTTTACACGAGCTACACATTCCGCAATGTTTTTCAGGTTGAAGAAGAAGATGTGTATTGGTGTACAGCTGATGCCGGCTGGATAACAGGACATTCCTACATTATGTACGGACCGCTTTTTAACGGCGCTACCGGGATTATTTTTGAGGGGACTCCCACATATCCTGATGCAGGCCGGCTTTGGGAAGTTTGTGAGAAATATAAGGTGACTCACTTCTACACCGCCCCAACGGCTATTCGCGCGCTGATGAGTTACGATTTGGATTATGTGAAGAAATACGATCTCAGTTCTCTTAAAGTGCTGGGAAGTGTAGGCGAGCCGATCAATGAGGAGGCGTGGAACTGGTATAATGATCATATTGGCAGCGGAAAGTGCCCGATTGTGGACACTTGGTGGCAGACCGAAACCGGTGGGATTATGATTTCACCGCTGGCAGGAATCACACCTACGAAACCCGGATTTGCGACATTGCCGCTTCCCGGAATCAGCCCCACGCTGATGGACGAAGAAGGGAAAGAGATTGAAGGAAATGGTGTGAATGGAAATTTGTGTATCAAACATCCATGGCCGGGAATTGCCCGAACGGTTTGGGGAGATCACGACCGATATATAAAAACCTATATGAGTGCCTATAAAGGGTTCTACTTTACCGGCGATGGCTGCCGCAGGGATGATGACGGTTACTATAGAATTACCGGTCGGGTGGATGATGTACTGAATGTGTCAGGGCACAGACTGGGTACTGCCGAAATTGAGAATGCCATTGATGAACACAAAAATATAGTGGAAACGGCCATTGTCGGATATCCGCATGATGTGAAAGGCCAGGGTGTATTTGCTTTCATGATTTGCGAGAAAGTGCCTGATGACGTGGGAAAATTTAAAAAAGAGATTCACGATCTGGTTACAAAAATTATCGGGCCAATTGCCAAACCGGATAAGATTCAGGTGGTGGCCGGACTTCCAAAAACCCGATCAGGGAAAATTATGCGTCGAATTTTACGTAAAATTGCCGCTGATGACATGGATAACCTTGGCGATGTTTCAACTCTTTTAGATCCATCCGTTGTGGATGATATTAAAGAAGGAACTGCTTATTAGTTTTATCAGATCTCCCCTTGAGAGGCTGTGAGAAAATGCCACTGAAACACAGAAATACACTCTGTACTTTTCTGTGTTTCAGTGGCAATAAAGCACGATGGAATGATTCATGATTTTGTTGATTCAACAGAATCTCACAGCCTCTCGAGGGGAGATCTTTTTTTCAGCCCCTCCAATTCAACTGAATCAGTTAAAAATCGATTAATTCAACCAAATTGGTTGAAAATGTGTATATTCAACTAAAATGGTTGAATAGTTAGTTAGAGGGCATATGATTGTATTGATTGGAGATATCATTGAGTCAAAACAACTGAGTGGAAAAAAAAGGGAACAGGTTCAGGCATCGTTGCTAAAACAATTTGATGAAATAAACCGTGAATCTGACTCAATTGAAGCTCCTTATACCATTACGCTGGGAGATGAGTTTCAGTCAGTATATGCAGATGCATCCACGCTTTGGGAGGATTGTTGGAAAATTCTTGCCGAGCTTCATCCCGTATCTGTTCGATTTTCTGCAGCAATTGGTTCTATATCAACTCCAATTAATAACAAACAGGCAATAGGAATGGATGGACCTGCTTTTCATATCGCCCGTGATAGAATTGAGGAGATGAAAAAATCGAACCGGCTATTCAGTATTGACATTGAAGAAGCAGAAAACGATTCTGAAAAACAGGCGGTGGTGGATCTCATGAACAGCTCATTAAAGTTATTATCGAATGAGATGAAAAGTTGGAAGAAAATCAGATTTCAAATTCTCGTGATGCTCAACAGCGGCATGCCGGTGAAAGCTATCGCAAAAGGGCTGAATATTTCGGAAACGGCTGTCTATAAAAATCGCGAAGATGGTGACCTGGCACTTGTTATTGAACTCAAAGAAAGTGTGAAAAAGCTTTTAAACGTTGAAATGACCCGAAGGAAAGACTCATGAATCTTATTCTGTTTTTTATAACGATAAACCTGATTTTGATTTCACGGCTTGGCCTTACGTTTAAAGATCAGGGAGCTCCAGCGAGTTCTGTTTTAAAGATGTCGGCACTACCTCTGTTTTCTCTTCTTTTGATAGACATAAATTTAACGTGGTATATCTTGTTTATTTACCTGGTTTTTTACCCAGCGTTGTTTATTTATTTGGAGAAAAAAGCTGACCATCTATACCGCAACAGGTTGATCAGTTTAGCGATTCATGTATTTGTAATCGGTATGATTTTCAGTCCGCTGTTTAGTGCAAATGTAAACCGATTATTCTTAGAGATCATTACAGGTCCGGAAGGGATCATTGAGGGAGTTTTATCATTACAGGTGCTTCTTTTTGGCCTTTTACTGGTGATGAACGAGATGAATATTGTGTTGAGATATTTAATGGAAAAGCTGAATCTGGCTTCGATTGGGGAAGTGGGCCAACCGGTCAATGATCAGGAGTATAATACCGGACGGATAATTGGAATGCTGGAGAGGATTTTTATTTTCATTTTTACCATTGCGGGTCAGTTTGCCGCCGTTGGATTTATTCTCACGGCAAAAGGAGTGGTTCGCTATCAGGATTTTAAAGACCGCACATTTGCAGAGTACGTGTTAATTGGAACACTCTTATCTACACTCCTGGCTTTTGGAGCTGCATTGATTTTAAGTGGATTGATCAGCTGATGAATGATTGCGAATTAGTTCACCATAAATCCAATCATCAGAATAAAAATACTTAGTGCAAAGAGTATGAGACGGAAACGGGTTCGGATAATGATGGGATGAAAAAGCAATCCGTATGTAAATGGATATTTTTTCAGCCAGGCATAATATTGGACCCTATGTGCTGCTCCCAGTGCTATTGTTACATGACCGTGGAGAAGGGTCAGCATAAACGGAAGCGCAAAAAATATTGCCCCCGGAAAAGAGATCACTCTTGGGATATGATACAGCTCACACAGGAAAAAGTAGGGCCAGGCGAAAATCAGCAGTAGCGGAACGGAGAGAACCCAATTGATGAAGCAGATCCTCAAAAAGTTTCGCTCGTTTAATTCAGAACTTGCCATCAGCAACTAAAATTTAGTTCGGATTTCCCACAGGTCGGGAAAAATTGGATTGTTTAACGTTTTGTATAGGTAAGATGCCCCTCCTGATCCACCTGTACCACGTTTTGTGCCAATGGTTCGTTCCACCATTTTCACGTGTCGGTATCGCCACTCCTGTAATCCTTCATCGTAATCTACAAACAGTTCACAAAGAAGCGCAGCTTCGGGATCATTATTCATAATATGAATCAACTCTTGTTGATTTTTATCCGAACTTTCATGAATCAATCCCTGCTCATTTACCCGTTTCGGAGTTTCTATATCAAACCCTTTTACCTGTAAGAAGGAACAGAAACTTTCCCAGAGGGTCTGTTCTTTTTGTCGCTCAATTAATTGTTGTTGTAGCTCGGGCTGATCTTTATGCACATCAATAATGTGTTTTGATCTCATTCCACACAAAATTTCCATCTCCCTGAATTGTACGGACTGAAAGCCGCTGGCCTGCTCCAGAAATCCACGAAAACTATTAAACTCGAGCGGAGTCATGGTTTCGAGAATGTCTACCTGAGACACCATTGTTTTTAAAATGGTAAGAACCCTGCGCATGGTTTTAGCTGATGCCCATGTTTTTCCTGCTTCAAGGTCCCGTCGAAGTTTGTCGAACTCATGCAAAATTTGTTTGAACCATAGTTCATAGCTTTGATGAATGACGATAAACAGCATTTCATCGTGTTCAACCGGTTCCGATTTTGGCTTTTGCAGATCAAGCAGTTCCTGTACTTTCAGGTAATTTGTGTAGGTCAGACTCATGGAAAATTTTATTTTTCAATCGATTATGCGTTATTCTATTGTGGTAGAACCAAATGTACGAAAGTGAAACGCTTTTTCTTAAGGTTTGATGTGTGATGTTGGAAATCGATCTTTTTGTCATCAATTTCAATTATCACAAAAACTGAAGGTATAGATGAATACATGTAAATTTGGAGTTTGTGGTGACATCCCGCAGATAAAGTCGGGAATATCCGGCGTTATAGAATCCCCTCCCCGCGGAATCGGGACGCAAGTGCAAAGGGGAGATGTTGTGATTATATGCAGTGCTCTACACAGATCCATAAATTATTATAGAAAATGAAATTACTTATAGCCGATAGCGGGGCAACCAAAACAGACTGGGCTTATCTGGAAAACGGTAAACCGATTTTCTTCAAGGGGGAAGGTTTACACCCTGCCTACTTTTCGGATGCTGATATTGTGAATTCAATTCATAGAACGGTGGGTAAGTTACGACCGAATCACATCCATTTTTTTGGAGCCGGCTGCCATTCTGAGGAAGTTAATAATCGATTGAAAACTATCCTTAAACGTCAGTTTGGGAAAGTTACCGTCAGCGTAGAAGATGATCTAACCGGAACAGGTAAAGCTCACATTGGAAAAGAAACCGGAATTATTGCGGCGCTGGGTACGGGATCAATCTGTGGAAGATATCAGGGCGGGAAAATAACGGGACGGTCAGCAGCATTGGGATTTGCAATCGGAGATGAAGGGAGCGCAGCCGATATCGGTAAACGGATTTTAAAGCAATTTTTTAGGAATCGATTTGATGAGATTACGAATCAAGCCGTTGCTGCTGCACTTCCTGAAACATCCTATTCCGTGTGGATGCAGAAAATTTATCAGAATAAAACCCCAAGCCGGGAACTGGCCACTGTTGCCGGATTGGTGTTAAACCGGGAGGTGACTCCCCAGCTGCAAAAAGTTGTTGAGACCTCAATCGCCTCATTTGTAGATGAGCAGCTTTCACAGCTTCAGCCATCCCATGAAGAAAGAATCGTTTTTACCGGAAAGGTCGCGGGGTCAAACAGGGAAATTTTACTGGATGTATTAAGCCAAAAAGGATTTAAGAATGTTGAGGTGAAGGGAAGCGTGATTGAGGGGCTGGCGAAATTTTACGCTCGGTGATTTTCTCGTGAAACCTGTCAGGTTTTAGCCATAAATGGCGAGTCACCGACGTAGTTCAGGTCGCTGACCTGAATAGGTTTATAAAATGACGAGGAGTGCGTACAGCCGCGGGTCAGCGACGCCGCGCTACGTTTCCTCCCCTGCGCTATTCTTTGTATCTTATAATCGAAAAAATTCAGCCTAAAAAAGAATTTACGTGATACTTACTGACACCCATTGCCACCTTTACCTCAAGCAATTTGATGATGACCTGGATGAAGTTCTTCAACGAGCAGTTGACGCCGACATTCGCCAAATTTTTCTTCCGGCTATTGACTGGAAATCTATTTCACAGATGGAAAAGCTTAATCATCCCGAGATTACCTTTTATAAAATGGCAGGTATTCACCCGTGCAGTGTAGAGGACAATCTGCCGGTGGATTTCGAAAAGCTGCAGGAGCTATGCAGCCGGGATGAATTTGTAGCGGTCGGTGAGACTGGATTGGATTATCACTGGAGTACCGATTTTGTGAATGAGCAAAAAGAGAGCCTGAGGGGACATTGCCGGATTGCAAAAGAGCTTGAAAAACCGATTGTGCTTCACAATCGGGAAAGTACGGGTGATCTGCTGGACATTATTGAATCCGAACAGGATGGTTCGCTGACTGGTGTTTGGCACTGTTTTACCGGAACAGAAGATGAGGGGAAACGCGCTCTCGACATGGGACTCTATTTGGGAGTTGGTGGAGTATCAACGTTTAAAAATGCCGGCGTGGGAGAAGTAGTTGCCAAGATGCCCATGGATAAATTGATTCTCGAAACCGATGCGCCCTATCTGTCGCCAACACCAAAACGGGGCAAGCGAAATGAGCCGGCATTTATGCGCCTCACGGCTGAAAAACTGGCAGAGTTAAAAGAGATAAGTATGGAAGAGGTCGCGGAAGTTACGACTCAGAATGCTTTTGATCTATTTGGACTGAACTCCAAGAAGAGATAGCCGGGGATAGGTTTCAAAGAAATGGCTCGGAATA
>PWFZ01000271.1 GCA_003555185.1 Balneolaceae bacterium
AGAGCGATTAGTACAGGCCACATCCACTCTTCACCTTCATTAAATTTTTCTACTAACACATTAAAAAAGCCAGCATCAGTGCCTGCCTGTAGGATAAAATATCCGAATTCTGCTCCCATTTGTAGAACTGACTGAGCTATAAATGAAGTCATAAGGTTACTCCGCGTTATGTTTTGGTTATTCGCTTAATTTGAAGCAAAATGATAGATCATTTAAAAGTAAATGTCAAAGCAGTGAAAATGATTTAACACTACTTAAACTTCTAAAGGATCTATGTTTTACTAATTTATAAATTATTTAACCTGAATATATTAGATGAGAGCCTTAACTACCAAACGTAATATTTGAAATATTAATTTTTTTTGGCAGAGCATTAATTTCAGCTGTTTTTTTCATCTTAAACATTCTCTTAAAAGATTTATAGGTACCAGATAGATTACTTTAATCATTATATGAACGCACTAACCTTTGTATTGGTACCCTAAAGGCAGATTTTGTTTTCTTTAAATTCAAAATGACACCTCATTAGATGTGACACATTATCTTATTAATCATTTAATAAGATCATTCATAAATCATTTACGGCTAATCGATTGACCATTATCATTTACTTTTTCACAATGATTACGTCTTAACCGGACAAATATTGAGAGCAACATCTTTAAGAAAGCAGTCTAAATCTGAATTAATTATTACTTTTTATAATTACTTGACGTGTTTAGTCCAACAAATATCTAACCCTGAAAACACTTCATAAACTTACAGTTAACCTTGTATCGAATTGAGATGTTTATTAAACGAATAATTACTGCAAGAGCCGTCTATACAGCGTGTATTTTATTTACACTTTGATTAAGTGTCAGGGGTTTAACGAAAGGACAGCTAGGTGTAAAGAATTTTTTGACTCCTATACTTAAGAGTGGATTCCATTTAAAGAATACTTATTGATATTATCTCAGGAGCCTGGAAATTAAAAATTAATAATATCCATATAAAAAAAGGGATCGCCTAAAAAGACGATCCCTATATTTTTTTTCACTCCTATTGCAGGAATTAAGTATGTTTCCTTAGTTACTCAGACTTAACTACCCAGACCTTCACCTGTGGCTTAAGGTCACCCAAAAGGTCAACAGTGGCTGTATACTCGCCTAAGACTTTGATGTCCTGATCCAGGCTGATTTTTCTTTTATCAATTAGAATCTCTCGTTCTTCGAGAGCTTCTGCTATCTGTATATTAGTTACTGTACCGTGAATTTTGTCATCTTCACCTACAGTTACTGGAATAGTAACAGAAGTCGCTTCAAGCTGTTGTGCTAACTCTTTTGCTTTTTCAACTGTTAATTCAGCGCGTAAAGCAGCTTCTTTCTGCAAGTTTTCGTATTCCTTAATTGCACCCGGGGTTGCCATTACAGCTTTTCCGTTTGGGATCAGGAAATTACGCCCGTACCCGCCTTTAACATCAACAAGTTCACCGGCCGGCCCTAAATGTTCAACATCTTCTTTTAAAATAAGCTTCATAGTATTACCCTGATTTATCTAAGATTTTCTGTTACATAAGGAATCAGAGCCATAAAACGAGCTCTTTTCACAGCTGTGGAGAACTGGCGCTGGTGCTTTGCACTGTTACCTGTCACACGTCTGGGTAGAATTTTACCCTGATCGTTTACAAATCTTATCAGTGTATCAGTATCTTTGTAATCGATGTACTCGATACCTGCCTGTGAAAATTTGCACTCTTTGCTTTTTAAATGTCCTTTTTTCGGATGTGATGGATTATTAATCATAATGGTATGGTCTGTTAATTATCGTCTTCAGTTTTTTCGCCTTCTTCATCATCAAAAATAACCGGCAAGTCACCTTTTTTCTTGAGTTCGTAATGACGTTTCATTTTTGAATCATATTTCAACGTAAGATATCTCATGATACCATCATTGATTCGCATATTGCGCTCTACTGGCTCAATGGCAGAATGAGGTGCGTTAAAATAGACATTAACATAATATCCTGAGCTTTTTTTGTCGATATCGTAAGCAAGTGGCTTTGTACCCCACTCTTCTACATCAACAATTTCACCATCATTTTTTTCAATCTGGTTATTAACAAACTCAACAAGTTCCTTGAACTTGTCATCATCCTGAACGGGATTCAAGATGTACAGCATTTCATAGAATTCTTTTTTCATCAGTATATGTATTCTTCGGTTGATTTCCGTTATTGGAAACAGTCATTGTACTTTCCGTCAATGACAGAGCCTTCAAAGATAGGCAAAGATCAACTTTGATACAATGGCTGTATCAAAGTTGAAATTAAAGTTAAATTGTATAGTAAGAAGAGATAAGTTCCATCAGGCCGGAAATCGGCAACACGGGCTCTATTCCGTAATAGACAGTCATTACAGCCAAAAGAATCAGTGTGTACTTAAAAAGAGCTCCGGGAGTTTTAAGTGTATACTCTTTATGTGCATCTTTAAAGTACAGGTAAACCATTACCCTCAAATAATAATATGCACTTGCTGCACTTGCCAATACTCCAATAATCGCCAAAGGAATTAATCCCGCATTCACTGCTGCAGCAAACACGTAATATTTTCCTACAAAGCCTACAAATGGGGGAATACCTACCAATGAAAACAGAAATATGGTTAGAAGAACGCCCATTAATGGAAACTTAAAGCCTAATCCTGCAAAGCTTTCAATCTGTGTAAAATCGAGTCCTTTATTTCGCTCATAATAGGCGATAACTGTAAAGGCGCCAACATTCATTATGGTGTATGCAAACAGATAATAGAGTACGCCCGCGTACCCTTCTGCTGTTCCTGCGGCCAAACCTACCAAAAGGTAGCCGGCGTGGGCAATACTTGAATAAGCAAGCATTCTCTTTACATTATCCTGTGCCAGGGCAATTAGGTTACCTACCACCATTGTCAAAATTGCAACAACCTGCAATACATTAGTCCAGTCTCCAGCCTCTGTACCGGGTAACATTCTGGTCAAGATGAGCACAAATGCAATAAAGGTGGCTGACTTCGCAGCTGTCGCCATAAATGCGGTAAGAGTTGTGGGAGTACCCTGGTAAACATCGGGTGTCCACATATGAAAAGGAACGGCACCTATTTTGAAAAATATACCAACTAACAGAAGCGCTGATCCTGCAAGAAATAATGGTGAAGCCTCAGCTACAGCAGCAATTTCATCTAAATTAGTATGGCCTGTTGCTCCATAAATAAGAGCTATTCCATATAGTAGAAACCCTGTAGCAAATGCTCCCAGTAAAAAATATTTTAAAGCAGCTTCAGCTCCTGTTTTTTCATTTTTAATGAGCCCGGCCATCACATAAAGACAGATTGACATGGTTTCTAAGCCAAGGAAAAATGTAATTAAATCATTTGCTGCAGCAAGACCAAGCATCCCCACAACGGATAACAATATCATGGCATAAACTTCACCGGAATGTAAATCTATATCCTGCAAATAATCCTTGGATACAATCACACAAAAGAGTGATCCCAATAGTATAATCACTGAACCGAATGCAGCCACACCACCGTAAACAATCATTCCGGTAAATGCTGTACCGGTCTCACCAAATAGAGAATTAATGGCTACGGCAAGGGCGACTAAAAGCCCGCCAATGGATAAGTAATATATTTGATCGGCACCTTTTTTAAATGCCTCAAGCAACAAGGCAGTCAGACCGGCAACCGTAACGATAATACCGGGTAAAAAAGCTGATAAGTCGTGCAAGTAGTCCATTCTAATACGTTTTGTAAACTTTGTCGATCGCTTTGGCTAGCGTTATATCTTTTTCTGTTACTTTATCATCGGCATCGTGAGTACTCAAACCAATTGAAACTGAATTATAGACGTTGAACAGTTCCGGGTGATGCCCCTCCCCTTCAGCCTCAAATCCTACGCGAACGATAAATGAGAGAGCTGTTTTAAAATCAGCAAATTCAAATTCTCTGTGGAGCATATCTTCATCGAACGTCCAGTTATCAAGATTCTTAAGTTCTACATCAATTTCGTCGGTTGTTAATGGCTTCATAAAAATTAGTCCTTTAAAACAATTTGAGATTCTTCTGCATGATCTGTGAGCCCGTAAATTTTTGCGGTCCACTCAGGCACATCTGCAGATGAGCTATTCTCCAGTACCGTTATACTTTTGTTTTCAGCTTCCGCAAGGAAGGTTTCAACCCATCCTTCTGAGTACTGCGTAAAATCAACAGGCCGGATTCCAATCCAGATCATAAAGATAACAAGTGGTATTAACAGACCAATTTCCCGAGCATTTAAATCGATCATTTTCTTGTTCTCTTCTTTATCAAGCGGTCCAAACATCACACGCTGATACATCCAGAGCATGTAAACCGCAGCCAGGATCACTCCAAGTGCTGCAATAACCGCAAATGTGGTATTACCATACAATTCAGAATTAAATGAACCGAGTAGTATGAAAAATTCACCTATAAACCCGTTTAACCCCGGAAGACCTATAGAAGCCAGGGTTGTTATCAGGAAAAATACCGCAAGTACAGGAACACTTTTTGCGATTCCACCAAAATCAGAAATCATTCTTGTATGACGACGATCGTAAATCATTCCTACAATCAAGAAAAGTGCCCCGGTAGATAATCCGTGATTCACCATCTGAATAATTGCACCTTGTACGGCAATTTGGTTGAAGGCAAATATTCCAAGCACCACAAAACCAAGGTGACTAACTGATGAGTAGGCAACCAATTTCTTTACATCTTTTTGAACCATGGCCACCAACGCGCCGTAGATAATTCCAATAACAGCAAGACCTGCCAACCATGGAGCAAACTCCATAAATGCATTAGGGAAAATAGGCATGGTTACACGTAATAATCCATAGGTACCAAGCTTCAACATAATTGCAGCCAATACTACAGAGCCGGCAGTTGGCGCTTCGGTGTGAGCATATGGCAACCAGGTATGAAATGGAAAGAGAGGCACTTTTATACAGAATGCCAAAGCAAAAGCCAGAAACATATATGTCTGCTCCACCAATCCAATTGTATACTCAGGACTGGAAATAAATCTCCAATCTGCAGTAAAGTTAAATACACCCGAGGCAGCACCTGCGTGGAAACCTAAATAGATTAGCGCTACCAGCATGATTAACGACCCAACGAGGGTGTATATAAAGAATTTTACCGTTGCCTGAATCCGGTCAGCACCACCCCAAATTCCTATAAGGAAGTACATTGGGATAAGAGAAAGCTCAAAGAAAACATAAAAGACGATCAAGTCTAACGCTGCAAAAGCACCTAAAGAAGCTGTCTGCAGGAGTAACAGCATAGAAAAGTATCCTTTCGAACTTTTCTTTACTGACGTCCAGGAAGACAGTATTACAATAGGGCCCATCAGTGTTGTGAGCATAAATAAAAGCAAACTAAGACCATCTAATCCCACCAGATACTTTACATCCATTCCTGCAAGAATAGGTGCTCCTTCTGTTACGAATTGTGGAATTGCTGAATTGGCAATATCAAAATTCAACATTATAGGAATGGAAAGCACGAATGTTAATGATGTAGCCAAAAAGCTCACCCATTTAACGGCTTCATCACTCTTAACAAGCAATACCCCTACTATACTTAGCAGCGGAAGATAAATTATAAGATTTAAAAGTAGCTCCATTTTAGATAATTACGGCCTTTAAAAGAGTAACATTGATAGTACCAAAATAACACCCAGTACAAAGAAGAGGGCATAATTAGTGGTAATTCCGGTTTGAATATATCGCAATAAACTTCCTGCAAGTCGGACAAAGCCGGCCACAGCATTTACAAATCCATCAACAACTTTCATGTCGAAGACTGCGAGGACTTTGTCAGAAAACTTTACGGTGGGATGTACAACTACACCTTCATACAGTTCGTCAAGTCCATACTTGTCCTTCCAAACATCGTAGAACCCGCCAAATTTATCTGATAGCTTCTTGTCTGACTCCAACTGTTGGTCGTGCCCATACATTCTATAGGCTGTATACACTCCCGCAACGGCAACAAGAATGGAGAAAATCATCAGTCCCCATTCTGCCGCAATGGATAATGTTAATGTAATATCTGCTGCAATAGGTGAAAGCCAGTGCGCAATCCAGTTAATATCTCCATCAGGCCCCACAAATGTTTTTGCCACAAAGTTTGGCAGGCCAATAAAGCCACCAACAATTGACAAGCCGGCGAGAGTCCAAAGCGGAACGGTCATTGTTTTGGGACTCTCATGTAAATATGATTCTGCTCCTTTCGCTTCAGGGAATAATTTTGGCAATTTAAATGTACCATGGAAGGTAGTGAGTGTAAGCCTGAACATATAGAATGCTGTCAGAAATGCTGTAATTACGGCTACTCCCCATAATATAAAGTACAATGTACCGGCAACCTCACCCATCCCCATACTTGAAGCATGCATGAGTATTTCATCCTTAGAAAAGAATCCTGCCAAAGGCGGAATTCCCGCAATAGTAATGGTCGCAATTAAAAACGTTTTATAGGTAGAGGGCATATATTTTCTAAGCCCACCCATGTTCCGAATATCCTGGGGATCAAAATCAACATCTTTACCATCATCATGCAGCTTGTGCTTCACATGATCCATTGTATGGATTACAGAACCTGAACCAAGGAATAAACAGGCCTTGAAAAAAGCGTGAGTTATTACATGGAAGAGTGCTGCAGTAAATGCTCCGGAGCCCATTGCCAAAAACATAAGCCAAGCTGAGAAACGGTTGAATACGCGAGAACTCCTTTAATGTCATTTTGTGTAATGGCAATGGTTGCAGCTACAATCGCAGTCAACCCTCCAATAACAGCAACTATTAACATTACTTCGGGCGACATAACAAACATTGGAGACATTCTCGTAATCAAATAAATACCCGACGTAACCATTGTAGCGGCATGTATCAGCGCGGATACTGATGTCGGCCCGGCCATTGCATCCGGCAGCCAAACAAATAGAGGAAATTGTGCGCTTTTACCTGTGTCTCCAATTAACAATAGTAATCCAATCCAGAACACCTGATCACTCTCGAACAGCTCAAGTCCACCTAAAATTGTATCAAAATCCAGACTGCCTACAACATCAAAAATCATAAACATCGCTATAAGAAAAGCGAAGTCTCCTACTCTATTATAAAGAAATGCTTTTTTTGCAGCATCCGATTTTGCCATATCTGAGTACCAAAAGCCAATCAGAAGATATGAACACAACCCAACTCCTTCCCAA
>PWFZ01000171.1 GCA_003555185.1 Balneolaceae bacterium
GTTCCCTATCGATCAAAAATACTTTTTTTCACTACGGCATCACCACCGATGACCGTTAACTGTCTGGTTGCTAAAAATTCCAGTATATCCTTGCTTTGGTTTTCCTCTCTCACCAAAACAATAGAGGAATGATTGATCCCTGCTACCACCCCTGCGCTTAAGGCATCGGGAAAGTTAAGGCCTGTGGCAACGTATACTCTATTGGATGCTGTTTCGTAGGTTTTTGCTACTTCCAGGGCTGTACTGTAGCGGGTCTCGCCGAAGATTCTTTCCATGTTATAATCCTCTGCCAGCACTTTACTGACCACGGTTTCTCCGCCTATGGCCGTGAGGTTTTCGATGGTATTAGAATGAATGAATCCTTCCGTCGCGGTATGAAAAGCATCCCCTCTAGCTAAAAGAATCGGGGCTTGTCTTCTGCCTGCTTCCGGAGCAATGCTTAAGGCGTCGGGAAAGTTTGATGCATTTACAACAAAGGCTTCCTCGAAACGGTCTTTCCCGGTGAGCTCCAGTAAATGCTCTGCAATCTTAACGGAAGTTTCATATCGATTCGCGCCACCCAGTCTTACTACGTCTATTCCACGATTTCTTAAAGCCTCTTCCACCTCTTTTGAAATGGCATGAGTACTGCCAAGAATGTAAACGGTTTTCGTTTCCAAGCGATTAATTTCAGCCAGGGTTTGTTCATTAAGACGGCTGCTTGCCGTTAATAATAGCGGTGCCTCCAACTGAATGGCAAGGGGCGTACCCGAAAGGGCATCCACAAAATCATCACTTCTTGCTAGAACCACAAACTCGGAAGTATCCCAATTTGACTTACTGACCTCAATGGCGGTTTCATAGCGGTTGTCTCCTGCTAATCTTTCATCCCCTCCACCGATTGCAACTAGCGTAAAGGTACTGAACTTATCGGTTTCAAATCTAAATTCATACTTGTCGCCACTCTCTTCCACCTGAACATCGATAAATCTTCTGCTGCCATCGGAGTGTTCGGCGAAGATCCGGATATTCCTTTTTACCTCCTGAAGGCTGTAACCCTGAAGCTCCGATTTTTTTACCTCTAATGATATTCCGAAATCCTCATCTTTTAAAGAGGTTTTAATCGTCAGTGGGCTGCCAAGGATCGTAAAGTCTGTTTTCCCGTTTACCCGACGAAGTAATCTTTCTTCTGCCAATCTCGACTTTACCGGTTCTGTTTCTTCACTGATCAGACGGATTTCAATTTCCTCATCCAACTGCTTAAGAACGCTGTTCGGAATACTGAATCGTCCGCTGTTGGTCTCTACCACAACCTCAACACTGCTGCCACGAAGGCTTTTTACCGCTTCTTTTTCAATGGTTACGGTGGATTCATGGGAAACTTCATCATTCCGTGTGGAAATTACCAGTTGCCGAGCATTTTCTTTGGCTGCACTTGAAAGGGACTCCTCCAGGTTTTCTTTATTGTAACGAACGGTTTCAATCACCCGGTTGTTCTCCACCGTTCTTTCCACTTCCTTCTTCACGGTTACCACGTCTGCCTCGATGGTTACCGTGGTCTCTCCCGGATCCGTGGGTTCCTCGGGAGTTGTGGGTTCCTGGGGCGGTGTCGGTGCAGGATCCGTTGGCCCCGGGTTGACCGGTTCGGGATTCGTTGGTTCCGGATCGCTCGGTTCAGGGTCCGCTGGCTCCGGATCTACCGGTTCCGGCTCTGGCTCTGGTTCAGGCTCAGGCTCATTTATTGCGTTTTCCACTAACGCTAAACGACCTTCTAAATCCGTTTTAACTGCTCCAACAGGTAATTCTGCTACCAAGCTTCTTGCATGGACTAAATCCTCTTCAAGTAAAGTGTTTTCAACCTTTTCTACCATGGATATTGCAAAAGCAACTTGCAGATCTAACGCTTCCTGATCAATCACTTCTTGAAGAGTGTCTAACCTTGTATTTAAGTCTGTTTTTGTTTCAGGTACAGGAAGTTCGTTAACCAGAATTCTTGCATTATCTAAAGCCTCTTGTGTCTTGAGCGTTTCTGCATCAACTACGGCTTGGTTTGCAGCTTGGATTTGGTTTTCCAATGCTGCTTCTTCTTCTGCAATTCGGTCTAAAACTATTTGCTCTACCGTATCTAATCGAAGCGTTAAATCATCTTTATCTATTCCATCTGGAAGTGCATCAACGAAAAATCTTGCCTGACCAATACTTTCTAACGTTTCGGCAGTTTCAGCATTTTCAACTGCTGTAGTAGCTTCCGTGATCTGTGCGATAATCGCGTCAATTTCTGATTGCACTGCACTCAATCGAGACTCTAAATCAACTTTTGTATCTCCATCAGGAAGGTCTGCTACAAGCATCTCTGCCTCAGTAACCGATATTTGCGTTCTTTCACTCTCCGCAAGCTCAACAGCTTCAGTTGCTACAGTTATTGCTTTTTCTATGGCTTCTGCCTCTGCAATTTCTGCCTCTACCGCATCTAAACGATTCGTTAAATCTATACGAATTTCCTCTGTCTGAATAGAACTTATAAAAGTTCGAGCGTAATCTACGGCATCTTGAGTACTCTTTGTTTCGGCAGTTACAACAGCATCTGTTGCTTTGTTGATTGCCTCTTCTTCGGAAAGTGCATCGTTAATTTCTTGCTGAAGGATATCTAATTCTCCGTTCAATAAGTTTTTACTATCCCCATCCGGAAGAAGTGCTACAAGATTTCTTGCGGTATCTACGCTTTCCTGTGTTTTAAGATTCTTTGCATCCTCTACTGCTGAAGTAGCTTCGCTCATTTGCGCTTCTAAATTGATAGCTTCTTGTACTGTTTGTAATCGACCACTTAAATCTTCTTTTACACTGCCTTCACTAAGAAGGGCTACTTTTGTAAGAGCTGTATCTACTGATTCTTGTGTTTTAGCAGTTTCTGCAAATACAACAGCATCTGTTGCCTCAGTAACTAAGTTTGCATCAGCTTCTATTTCTGCTTGTACGGTGTCCAGCCGTCCGCTTAAAAGATCTCGATTAAACTGATCGGGAACATTGCTTACTAAGGCTCTTGCATTGTCCACGGCTTCCATCGTCTTTAATGCTTCTGCTTCTTCCACGGCATCTACTGCTACTTGATAAGCAAATACAATATCATGGATGGTATCCAGACGCGTTTGCAGTGCAGCTTTTTCATCTACCTCTTCAGGTAGCGCATTCACTAATGCCTGTGCATTATTAAAATCCTCTTCAGCGATTGTATCCTCTGCAATTTCAACGTAGTTTGTAGCTATGCTGATTTGGTTGATTAAATCAATTTCAGCGTTTACGGTTTCCCAAACGATATCCAGTCTTTCCTGGAGTCCGTCTTTGAACTCGCCTTCCGGAAGCTCATCGATCAATTCCTGGGCCTGTTCAGCATTTGCTAAAGAGTTATCTGTTTCAGCCATTTCCACCGCATCTTCCGTATCACCCATTAAGTTTTCTAAGACTTCTACGCTATCAAGAATAGTAACTAATTCCGTCACTAACTCCGTCTTCTTTGCGCTTTCTGCTAACGCTTCCACCGCAAGAATTGCAGCGTCATAGTCTGCTCTTAGTCGACTTTCTCGGGCAACGTCCACAAGGTCAGTCGCTGTTATTGTTGATTCTACGGCTTGTAGTCGAGTCATCAATCCTTCTTTTACATCGCTGTTCGAAGGAAGTGCTTCCACTAATAACGTAGCATTCGCCAAGTCATCCGATCCGAAACTTACTTCCGCTAACTCCAATGCAGCAAGCGCCTCTTCTTCTTTTTCCATTAAGTTTTGTTCATAGGTTTTTTCTACTGTAGGAACAGCGTTAAATCCCTTAGCGGCACCCCATTGGAAATTGTAGTACTCAAGCTGTTCATCGCTGGCTAGGAAGAAATAATCTTGAAAGGTTGTGCTTGTATGATCTCCCCAGGTAGCATCAATATGATAGGGCGTTCCATCAACGGTTACCATATTCCAAACATGAAGTCCACCCTCCTCTAAATTATCTGGTGATGAAACTCTTCCGCTCACTAATTGGTTGGAATATCCTAAGTGATTAAGCATCCTTCCAAAAAGTACCGCATATCCTTCACAAACAACCCCACCACCACCGGTTGCATATTCACCGTCGGGACCAAATAATGCCTGGTGGATGTTTCTTTCTTTGACCGTCCCTTCCCAATCATAATCGATGATCTTCCCTTCAGCATCATAGGTGCGATCTCGATGCATTTCGTAAAAAAGCCGGTCAATGATATAATCATATACCGCACGAACTTCTTCGTATTCACTCATACCTTCTTGGATAATAGTTCCTAAAATAATTGGAATCTGGGCGTCCACTTTTGCAAAATCTTCAGCGGAGCTTTTATAAATTGCATCATAATTGACATGTCTCAGCAATAGATCTTTTCCGTCATCTGTCCATCCTACAGAGAATCCTCCTTCTGCTCTCGTAGCAACCGTTGCAGTTAAAAAGTTTCTTCTTTCTTCAGGAGTTAAATAATTATCTCTCGCTTCGTAAAGTAAATTCCAGATTTGATTGCTTAAATCACCAACAGTCGCTTGTCCATCTGTACCAATAACCTCAATCCCTTGCCCGTCTGCAATAAAGTCAATTCCTATAGATTCATCGTAAGCTTTTAAATCCATATAAATTGCCTGAACTGCATCCTCGTAAGACATTACATTGTTGTACTGCGCCGCATAAGCCGGCGTTGTCGCAAGTATAGAAATCAATAAAGCTGTTGCTATTCCATTTACGATAATCTTTCTTGCAGCTTTGCTGTGGTAAGAAATTGCACTTAAATAATTTTTACTCATTCCCTCCCGAATTCTTTGCCCCGCTTCAACTATTTCTTCTTCGGTTTTAAGGCCCTTGTTCATTAGTAAATTCCCCCTTGTGCTATTTTTTCCAGCTTAATACCTTTCTATAGATCATATTTCCAACCTGCTTTTTCAAAAAAGATTAACCTCTACTGATTGCCCCTAAGTCTAAGCGCTCTGTTCGCATCTACCTCCTCCATCTTATTGAGCGTAAGAAAAACCCCTTGTTTACACAACAACAAAGGGTTTGGTCTTAGCAGGTAATGCTTTGCAACTGGCTGTCCTATCTTTATCTCAAAGACGTAGACCCTTTAGCTTTGCGCCCTTACTTTTCAATAAGTTTGCCGAAACTATGTAATTTTTATTTTCTAGGTACTTCAGACTACCAGTATAGTATAAACTATTCATAAATTGATTACAATTGAAATTTTGAAATAATTTAACAAAATTTCAGGTAAAGGGCAACCAAAGGGGACGGAGGGGTTTGGTTGAAAATAACCAAACCCCTCCGTCCCCTTTGGTTGCCCTTGGGTTGCCTTCTGGTTCTACTCTTTGACAAAGACCATTTCTTTTTGCTCTTCAGTGTCTAAGTATACTAACACCAGGGTGATATGATCCACTAGTTCGATGGAATATCTGCTGGTGTGATCCTCGTCATCAATCGCCGATAGGGTAATATTGTAACTGTCTGCAGTTCCAAGTCTATCGATTTTTACGACCTCTTCCATGGGGAAAAACTCCGAGCTTTCATAGCCAAAGCGCAGATATTCAAAATCCGCCGTTTTATTTTCGATATTCCCGGCATCGGCAAGATCAATCTCCAGCAGTAAAGGATCGCCATCATTTTCCTGATCACTTTCCAATCGCCAGAGGCCGTAAAACTTTGTCAGATTTTCCGGTTGGGTACTTTCTTCCTCATTATTATTATCATTATCGGAGTTTTCTTCGTTTTCCTCGGCCTCATCGGTGCCGTTCTCATCTTCTGCAGGCTCTTCACCGGATCCTGACTCCTCGTCTCCGTCGGTACCGGCTGTTTCTTCTTCCGATTCCTCTTCCCGGGAACCCTCCTCCTCATTTTCTTCAAGACCGTTTTCTTCCGTTTCCTCCAGGGGTTCTTCATTCCTATTATTACAGGCTACTAAGCCGATGAGCATGAGAATGGTTATAGCAAACACGATTTGTTTTTTCACTTTGGCTCCTCCTCTTCTCCCTTATTTGTACTGATTTATATTGTTTTTTATTGATTCCTAAAGATTTGCATTGATTATACCGATTATGCGATTTTGCATTAAAATCTACATATCTATCAGTTTATAAGATCATAAGCTTCAATCATCACCCGATTGCTGAGCACCTCCTGCCCCCCTAGAAGACGGAAGTGAAGTTTACCGGAGAGCAGTTCCCGGGCTTGATTGTGAAGCTGGTCCTTACGGGTGTATAGAATCGGTTGCTCCAGTATGGACCCCGCCACGGCGTCTACAAAGGAGGTGCCGTTTACCAGCAGAACCTCCGATGCATCACCGAAGAACTCTTCGGCAATAACAAAGCTTGTGGCGTACCGATTGGCTCCGCTATAACGCTGGACCTTCTCCGGTGCCAGTTCTCCCAGGGCCTCTACCACGGCTTGGGACACCACCGCTTCCCCACCGACAATCAGGATATTTTCGATCTCCTGTTCCTGAATCAGGGTCTTCATTCCCGAAGTTACTTCCTTTCCAACCAGTAAAATCGGGTATCCCTCTTTATGGGAAAGCGGGCCGGCAACCAGGCTATCCACCAAGGCATGGCCCCCGGTTACGATCACCGTATCGATCCTCTCTTTGTATTCTTCTTCGTGCCCTTCCCGGTCTACTTTCATTAACTGCTGTTCAAATACTTTTTCGGCAACCGCGGTGGCGGTCTGGTAACGATTGGCTCCGCTGATCCTTGTAACCGAAAGGCCTAAGCTTTCCAGTCCCCGGGCAACGTTTTCGGAAACCGCATTTTCTCCGCCGACGATGATAATTTCCTTCGCCTGAAGAGCATTAATCGCATCTTTCGTGCCGTCGGTTAAGCGGTCCTTCGGCGTGACTAAAATCGGAGCCTTTAAGGCCCCCGCCAATCCGCTGGCGGATAGAGCGTCACTTACCTGGGGTGCACCCTCTTCGCTGTCACCCCGAACGAGAATTACCCGGTCCGCTTTTTCATACTGTAATAGGGCGATTTCCTCGGCAGTACGGTAGCGGTTGATTCCAAAAATCCGGTAATCCTCTGTGGGAAAATCCGGTTCCGGTTCCGGCTCGGGCAAGGTGGGATCGATATGCTTCGGTGCTCCTTCGTACTCCAGCACATAGCCTCCGAACTTTTTCGCCTTCGCCTCGGCATAATCCTTGAGTAAAAAATCCCGTACATATTCGCCCTCCCGGTAGAGTTTAAAATCGTGATAACCGGTCCGCTCCCCTTCTTCCCATAAATATAAGGGTA
>PWFZ01000217.1 GCA_003555185.1 Balneolaceae bacterium
CCTGCACAACTGCGCGAAGATTTTCACTACACACGGTTTGGAAATGCCCATAATATCGCGATTAACGAAGAAACCGGGTTTGCGTATGTGGTGGGTTCAACTCGTGGCGAAGATTGTGCCGAACAGGGCGGTTTACATATGATTAATCTGCACGACAATCCTCTTCAGCCCACATTTGCCGGCTGCTATTTTGATGAGGAGGCGGGCGGCGTTACACGCGATGGATATATTCACGATACACAGTGTGTTATCTATGAAGGTGTGGACAGCCAGTTTTCAGGAGAAGAGATCTGTTTCAGTTCAGCCGAAAAAACCTTTTTGATTACGAATGTATCAGACAAAGAAGAGCCGGTAACTATTTCCAACTCAACATATCCCGGGGCGAATTATGTGCATCAGGGATGGCTCACGGAAAATCATGAATTTTTCTTCATGAATGATGAGGGGGACGAATTAGCCACAGGCAACAATACAAGAACATACATCTGGAGGCTGGGCGAACTTGAAGCCCCGGAATTTCTCGGGTTTTATGAACATTCAACCAAGGCAATTGACCATAATCTGTACATCAAAAACGACCTGATGTATCAGGCTAACTATACGGCCGGGCTTCGCATACTTGATATATCTAACCCCTTACCGGGTGCTGTTAACGAGGTGGGATTCTTTAATACAACGCCAATAAATAGTGAACCGGTATTCGCAGGAGCGTGGTCTGTTTATCCATGGCTGACCGACAATAAAATTATTGTAAGTGATATAAGTAAAGGCCTTTTTATTCTTAGATATAACCCGTAACAGATTTAATCACCTGTCAGAAAATTGCAATGGCCTTCTCATGTTGGCATTTCCAAATTTTAGGTATTGGTAAAATAGAACGAATTACCTCCGCTGTAAAAGCGTGCAATTTAGAACTCGAACGGCAGGATTGGTTTAAATTATTGGTAGCATCTCAGGGACATCCGGTGCCCTAATCATTTATTACGGGAACTTAATCATCCCTTATAGCTTTTGACATGGGGAGCAATTTCCGTACATTTTTCGAGCTAACTGCCCTCCTCGGAAAATGTGCCTGTTGGCTATTTGAATTGAAAAATTTCTGTAATCTGAATTATCTACTATGGATTTATTTGACAAACTTGAAGGTCGTCCCGGTCCCTTAGGCTCATTTACATCAGACGGCTATGGTTACTATACTTTCCCAAAACTTGAAGGTCCTCTTGGTCCGGAAATGAAATTTAACGGAAAGGACGTAATTGTTTGGAGTATCAACGATTATTTAAGTGTGGGCAATCATCTCGAAGTGAGGAAAGCAGATACAGAAGCTGCAGAGAAATATGGATTTAGTGCTCCCATGGGAGCACGGTTGATGACCGGTAATTCCGATGAGCATGAAGCATTGGAAAGGGAGCTGGCAGACTTTATGCATAAGCCAGAAGCACTGTTACTTAACTTCGGGTACCAGGGTATTATGAGCGTAATTCATGCGCTTGTAGATCGCAATGATTTTCTAATTTATGATGAGCTGAGCCACGCCTGTATTGTAGATGGTAAACAGCTGGCTATGGCTGACAAAACAGTGTTCAAGCACAACGACATGGAAAGCCTCGAAAAGCAGTTAAAACGGGCTGAAAAAAGGCGAAAACCAAACTCATCTGTATTGGTAATTACAGAAGGTGTTTTTGGGATGACCGGCGACCTCGGAAAGCTAAAAGAAATAATAGCTCTTAAAGAGAAGTATGATTTTCGTCTGTTGGTTGATGATGCTCACGGATTTGGTACCCTCGGAGATGATGGGTCCGGCGCTGGAACACAGCTGGGTTGCCATGATGGAATAGATATCTATTTTGGGACCTTTGCTAAAGCAGTAGCCCTCATTGGCGCGTTTGTCGCTACAGAACCCCGTGTAATTGAATTTTTGAAAGCGAATGTTCGAAGTCAGATTTTCGCAAAATCTCTGCCATTACCATTAGTCGTTTCTGCACGGAAACGGCTCCAGCTGATTCGTCAGCACCCCGAATGGAGAGAGAAATTATGGAAGAACACAATGATGCTTCGCGACGGCCTCAATGATATAGGGTACAATGTCCTCCCTTCCGAAAGTCCTGTAACTCCTGTTTTAACTGAAGGAAGTACCGAGCTTTGCCAAACCATTATGCGTGTTATGCGAGAAGATCACGGCATTTTTGTGAGTGGTGTGGCTTATCCTGTTGTGCCGAAAGGAATGGTATTGATCAGGTTAATTCCTACAGCCGGACATACTTCAGAGCACATCAAAAAAACGCTGGAAGCATTTGAAGCCATAAAGCCAATTGTCTTTAAGGAAGCGAAAGAGAAGAGAACAGCATAGTAAAACCACAGCGATCTATTAAGATATATTTTACAACCTAATAGTTGCGCAAAAACCATTCTTTTCTGATGTTGTTGACTTTATCATTAATCAATAATATCAGAATATGCGTCTATCGTCACTACTATTGGTCCTCTTAATTTTGTGGACTCCTGCACAATCTAATGCGCAATCCGGATTAGATACATTATCCCTTCAAAGTATTTTCCACGAACCCGTGATCCCGGGAATTCGTCCTGCTCTTCGCTCCTTTACTGCTAATCAGGACTCTATCTACTTTAGCTGGAATGACTCTTCCTATTTTGACACCGGACTCTATAAAATGAGCATCGAAGGTGGAGATTTCAAAAAAGCAGTAGATGATGTGCAATGGTCGGTTTTTTCTCCCAACAATCAACATATTGCATATACAAAAGATGGAGACATTTATATCTCACGAACAGATGGAAGTGGAGAAAGACGTTTAGTAGCGTCCAAAGAAAACGACAGGTCACCAACCTGGTCACCCAACGGGCGAATGATTGCGTTTGAAAGAAATGGTGACATATGGGTAACCAATATTGCCCGGTCTGAATTGATTCAGGTGACAAAAAAAGAAGATGACAGTCCCAATTTCTCCATTCGTTCATGGGCTGGTAACCAAAAATTAGTCGTCAGCCAATCGGATTACTCTGATGCGAAAACGGTCTATTTTCCCGAATATGAAGGGAAATTTGTAAAGCCCGGGGAAAGCACACGTGGTATTCCTGTCGTGTCGTTTTATACGGCACATTTAAACGGCTCAGAAATGGATACGTTACTGACCGGAGTAAACCGTTCGTCAGCTGCAGCTTCTTCCTCCGGGCGATACATCGCTCTTGATTATGAAGATGCACCGCTGAAAGAGCGAAGAATTTATATACATGATACCCATCGGGATACCGAAGAAATTCTGTTTGAGGATTCAACGGAAGGATGGCTCCATGGAACTTCTCGTTCATTTGCACCCAGTGCCGAAAAGCTTATTTTCACATCGGAACAGAGCGGATGGAATCATCTGTATCTGGCTGATCTAAAAAATTCAGATGTATCACAACTTACCTCGGGCGACTATGAAATAACCTGGTGGTCGTGGGTTGATGATGAAACAATACTATTTGCCAATAACGAAGCTGACTACGGAGAGCGTCACCTTTTCCGGCACAATTTGGTGGAAGGCTCTACAGAACAACTGACCAGCAGAGAAGCATATAGATATCAGTTTTCACTGAGCCCGGACAGGACAAAAGTTGTATATGCAAAAACATATTTTAATGAGCCTTATGATCTCTATACGATAGATCTGGATAATCCGGGAGAAGAAGTGCAATTGACCCAATCCGTCCCGGAGCAATTTTATGAAGTTGATTGGCAGAAAGAAGAATACGTTCGGTTTGCCGGTCGTGATGGAGAAACCGATCTATCCATGTCCGTACTCTACCCTGCCGATTATGACCAGTCAAAAACTTATCCTGTTGTTGTGTTTGCCCACGGTGCCGGCTCGTTGCAAAATGTGTATAAAGGTTGGTCGAATAATTACTGGCGGGAGTATATGTTTCACCAGTATTTAAACATGAAGGGATACATCGTTGTGGAGGTAGACTTTAGACACAGCACAGGGTATGGCCGAAAATTCAGGGAAGATGTCACTAACTGGATGGGCAAGTACGAAACCATCGATATAGTTGACGGGCTCGACTGGCTTCAGGAGCGTGAGGGGTCCCTCGATTTGGATAATGTTGGAATCTACGGAGGAAGCTATGGTGGATTTATGGCACTGTATGCTGTAACCGATAAACCCGATCGGTTTCATGCGGCAGCTGCACTTCGCAAGGTGTCAAACTGGGAAAATTATTACTACGCGAATCCGTGGTACACGCTTCCACGTCTGGGGCACCCTGATGAAGACAGAGAGCATTACGACAGGAGTTCTCCCCTTACCTATGCCTCTGAATTGGAGCACCCCGTCATTCTTCTCCATGGGTTGAAGGATGATAATGTTGGCGCACAGGATGCATTTCAGTACGCAGAGGAGTTGATTCAAAGTGGTAATACCAATTTTGAAATGATGATCTACCCATCCGAGCGTCACGGATTTACCAGTCCTCACTCCTGGTACGATGAGTATTTGAGGATATTCAATTTCTTCGAAGAGCATTTGAAATAAGAAACCATTACCGAGCAAGTGACACTTGCTCGGTATACTTTTTGATAAGCATAATATTTGTGTAGTTCAGGGTAACTTACCTTCTTTTTTTCCCGTATAGGGGTTAGATTTTAAAATCAAATAACCCGATATGGCACGAATACTACTTTTGTTTTCTCTCCTATTGTTTATATCAGCAGCTGAGTTATATGGCCAGCACAACGATGAATTGGAGTATCGTAAGGTGCGCGTAACCCTTGTGCCGGGCTTAAGTACAAATGGCCTTGATGCGCCGAATTACACAGCCAGGTACTCCTTTAACCTTTTGGTAGGTTATCACGGTGGGCTTGATGGGTTTGAAATCGGTCCTGTCAATATCAACCGTTATTATGCAAGAGGAGTACAAATTGGTGGAATTAACGCAACCGGCGGTGATATGGAGGGGCTTCAGTTCGCCTTTCTTGGCAATAAGGCTCGCCAACTTACCGGGCTTCAATTTACAGGTGGTGTAAATGCCAGTGAAAATAACACCAGCGGGCTTCAGGTTGCAGGTATAGGCAATATTGCCGGTAATGGATTAGAGGGGTTATTGATTTCAGGAATGGGTAACGTATCCGGTGGGAGTTCAGAAGGATTAATGATATCCGGCGGTGCCAATTTTGCCCGGACGGGAATAGAAGGATTGTTAATTGCTGGCATAGGTAACATTTCCGGTGGACGCTCAGAGGGGCTTTTGATAACGGGAGGCGCCAATATAGCCAGTGAATCAGAAGGGCTGATGATAGCCGGAATTTTAAATACAGCGTCAAATATGAAAGGGCTGCAAATTTCAGGAGGAGCAAATATTTCCCGTGATGCAGAGGGATTACAGATTGGACTAATCAATTACGCCGAAACGTTTCGAGGCATGCCGGTTGGTTTAATAAGCTACTATGGAGACGGACGGAAAAATTTGGAATTTTGGAGCAACGAAACAGGATTTACACATGCCGGAATCAAACTGGGTACGCGCCAAATCTACAATATGATTTCTGCCGGTTACAACCCTTTTATTAATGACCGGGATGTATGGTCGGTGGGATGGACAATCGGTGATTACAGTCGGCTGAATGAATCATGGAGTCGAGACTCTTTGGAGGGGTATTTTTCAAGCCGAAGCTTCTCTATTCAGGTTATTCAGGATGGAGGCTGGAGCCGTAGATTAAACCACCACTACAGCTATCGATATTTTTTAGGCAGAGAATTTAATGGAGCTTCACTGTTTGCAGGGCCGACAATCAATATCCTTTTTTCAAGGGTAGAAGGAAATGACGAGTACGTTCCGTATTCAATTTTTAAACGAACAGGTGGAGACAGAGACATTCGTGCCTGGATAGGTTTTACCGCAGGTGTGCAGATTTTTAATCATTAGGGATGAATAGAGTAGTTGAATACATTTTCAAATATTGTGGGTCAAGCAAAAGAGCTGAAAACAAGAGGATGTCGTATCCGGCTGGTTAATAAAGGCTCTACATTCTACAAATAATAGGTAGGTGGTAAAATGGATAAGGTTTAAGGTTATTGACAAGTGCCATCAACAAACGCCTTATTATAAAAAACGAGTACATAGAGAATAAAAGTAGATATGAACGTCTAAAAAGCTACATTTAGAGACAAGTAAGTTTTTAGAGAAACGAGAGAATATTTCAAAAATCGGAGGCCATATGTGGCGATGTAACATACTTATGCAGGCATCAATACCCGTAGTAGCATTACTTTTTTTTGGGGTAATGAACATAGGTACATCATCGACTGCTTCAGCACAAACATCAGCTGAAATAATTAACGGCATGGAAGAGCTGATGCGAGGAGAGTCGAGCCGGGCAGAATTAACCATGCGGATTGAGCGTCCCCGTTATAATCGAGATATCACGATGCGTTCATGGGCTCTTGGAGATGACTATTCGATGATTTTAATTACCGCTCCTGCGCGTGATGAGGGCACAACCTACCTCCAGCGGGAGAACGAAATGTGGAACTATCAACCGTCCATAGATCGAATTATTAAAATGCCTCCATCAATGATGTCCCAGTCGTGGATGGGATCAGATTTTACGAATGAGGATTTGGTGCGCGAAAGCTCAATGGTTGACGAGTATGAGCACAGAATACTTCGAGAAGAAGAATATGAAGGGTATGATACATGGGTCTTGGAGCTTATTCCAAAACCCGAAACACCGGTAGTTTGGGGCAAAGTGCTAATCTGGGTTGCAAAAGAGAATTACATGCAGTTACGCATAGAAAACTTTGACCAGCGGGATGAACTTGCCAACACTATTGAATTAAGTGAAGTCAGGGAGATGGATGGCCGGCAAATTCCAACAAGAATGGAAATGACACCTGCAGATAAACAAGATCAACGAACAATTTTGATATATGATAGGATTGAGTTTAATGTAGATCTGGAAGAGTCGTTCTTTACACAGCAAAATATGCGAAGAGTGAGATAACATTGGACAGTGATCAGTTTTGCAGTGGCGTTACTCCCCTTTGAAGGGGGGGTCAGGAAACTTACACGGTTCATCTGATAACTGACATACTGTTCACTGAACTCTGACACACTGAATAAAATGTACTTAAAACTGGCTTGGCGAAATATCTGGAGGAATAAACGGCGAACGCTGATTACGATCAGCTCGATAATGTTTGCCGTGGTATTTGCACTGTTTCTTGAGTCATTGGAAC
>PWFZ01000267.1 GCA_003555185.1 Balneolaceae bacterium
ATATCATCCGTATAAGAAATCAGATACGTTGAATCGGGTTCCTGATCACTTTCAAAAACACCTCCATGTTCGTTCATTTCAAATGTGGCGTGAAGGTCGATTGAGGTCAGTTCTGCTTCATTCAGGCGATTTTTTAGCCAAGGCAGATTTACTTGGTCTGAATGGTTGAAGTAGAAATAGAGAGTTCGTGCTGACTGGGATTGTGTAATGCTATAGATCTCGCGATAGCTTGTACCGAGATTCCCTTGTCCATCGGTAAGCTCAAGAGAAATCTCCGGTCCAATTTCCGGAATCCACTGGATATCGCCCCGTGCAAATTGTTGAAATAAAGTTCGTTCCTCACTACCGATTACAAAATCAACCCGGTTTATACGTGGCTGCTCTAATCGGTTTGTTGCGTTCTCTGACCTATCCTGTGCAAGGGTAATTCTGCCATCATCCGTTTTTTCTCTGAAGGTATAAGCGCCTGTTCCTACAGGTCTGTTTGCAAGGTTTTGATCACCTGTGTTAATGGATTCCCTTGGATAAATAAACAAGTAAGGCGAGGCCAGTTTTCTGGTAAAATCTTCATCAGGCTCTTCCAGTAAAAATACAATCGTCTGTGAATTTTCAACGACAATTCCTGATACGCCATCAAGAACCCGCTTTCGGGGTTCGAACAGCTCGCGTTGTTCTTTTGTATAGCTGCTATAACCTTCAATATTCATTAGTAAATCAGAGGCAGTTGCCGGCACTCCAGCTTGAGCGGCTCTCTCAAATGCCCATTTGATGTCCGATGCTTGTAACTGTCTGCCAATTCCACTTTGGAAGGCAGGCCCATCATGAAATAAAAGGTCCGATTTAATTTGTATTCGATATTCCCTTCCGTCATCAGAAACCGAAATGTCATCTGCAATTGCAGGAACAACTTCACCGGAACGATCCAGTGTAAACAAGCCATCATAAATTAGAGAGAGTACCCGCATGGTGCTAAGATTGTCGGCAAAAAGAGGGTCGAAATTGTCTACAGAGTCGGTTATCCCAATAGTGATTTCCTGAAACTCTTCATCTGTATAAACATCTGCGGTGTCTTGGGGAGTTACCGATTGGGGTCGATCCTGAACAACGGTTACTGTATCGGAGGTGCCGCAAGCGCCCATACTTATAAGGAGTAATAGAAATAGCGTGTGGCGAAATATTTGTTTTTTATTCATTTATTTAGATCCTTTTAAACCTTTCATTCCTTTAACGGCTTTTTGGCTCAGTAAGTTTGTTTCATAACTTTGAATACGGCCATTTTTTTCCTGATGCTGTTCTAAAGCAGTCTGAATGAGCTTTTCCAGCAGTTCGTTAAATTGCAGGCCGGATTCTTTCCATAGGTAGAATGAAAAAGATCCCGGTATCGTATTAATCTCGTTAAAATAAAATTCTTTGGTTTCTGCATGGACCAGGAAATCGAGTCTGGCGAGTCCGCTTGCATGAAGTGTTTTAAATACATTTTTAGCCGTATCCCGGATATTTTCAGCAAGTTCTGTATCTATATCCGCAGGAATCACGCGATCTGCAGATGCCATTCCCTTCCCGGAAGAGCTCTCCCGCTGATATTTATCCTCAAAGGAGAGAATTTCCTTAAGGCCCATTGGCCGTTCACACACGCTTACATCGCATGATTGCGGATTTCCCATTACTGAGCAATTAATCTCAATTAGTGGGGCGATGGCATTTTCCACCAATATTTGTGCGTCATACCGAAACCCGGTTTCTATGGCACGGATCATTTCATCCTTCGTTTTCACCACTTCCACTCCAATACTGCTCCCAAGGTGAACCGGTTTTATCACCACAGGATAGCCCATCTTTTCAATGTTCCGGATGATATTTTCCTGATCATCTACCCAGTCAGTTTCAAAAAAGTCTACTCCATCAACGACCGGTATATTTTCGGACCGGCAGATTTTTTTGGTAGTTACTTTATCCATTCCAACTGAAGAGGCCATTATGCCACTACCTGTATATGGAATATTATACATTTCACAAACTCCCTGAAAAGCTCCGTTTTCGCCATTTGAACCATGAAAAGCGGTCAGAATCGCAAAGATGGGGATTTCATCATCCGAAGAGAAAAGACCCGTTTTTTTGATACGCAATACAGGTTTGCCATCAGATTGCTGAGCAAAGGAACATTGTTCAGCTTTATGGGTGAGCTTCTGTAAGTTCTCGTAATTTTTTAAATCTTTTAGGGCGTCTCCTGTGTACCAGATCCCGGATTTTGATATATACAGGGGAACCGTTTCGTAACTGGATTCTTCCAGCGCAGCCATTGCCTGCATTGCAGTTAAGACAGAAACTTCGTGCTCGGGCGAGGCACCGCCAAAGGCGATTATAATTGTTTGTTTGTTCATGGCATGGGTTATAGATAGGCTCAAAAAATACAAATATCACGTGCAAATTAATAGCTGACGAAGAATTTGATTAAAACATATACAACCGACATTTTGTGTAGTGACCTATTGAGGAAAGAATACAGAAATTTGCAGTTAAGAATATTGTATTTTAGTGAACTTTTTGTGCTCAGAAAAAGGTGGATATGAATAAAAAACGCATTCTTGTAGTTGAAGATGAAGAAATGACAGCCCGTCTTATTCTTTATAGGTTGAAGGCGTTGGGATATGAAGTTGAGCATGTTCGTGATGGTGTTACAGGCCTGAAAACCATCAAAGAAAACAGACCGGATTTGGTTGTGCTAGATGTGATGCTTCCCGGCATTTCTGGGTTTGAAATTTTGCAGGACCTGGAAGCCGATTCAGATTTTGACTCATCCTCTATTAAAGTGATAATGCTCAGCAGTAAAAGCAGGGCCGAAGATGTATCTCGCGGTTTTGATTTAGGAGCGATGGAGTACATGCCCAAACCTTTTAAAATGGATGAGTTTATCTTAAGGCTGAAACGTGTGCTAAAAGATTGATTTATTGATTGACTACTTAAATAGCCATGCCGAGACCATTATTACAATTGTCGTTATTGTATTAGCTGCAATTAGTATGGTCGTATTTTTGGGAGCTATTTATAGCCGCTGGATATTAAATGTAATAGGAAAAAAGCGAAGGGGGATAAAAAAGGAGCTTTCGGAGTATGTAGTACAATATGCATGTGGTGATCTTGCATTTGAAGTAGTGGAAAAGAGATTGAAAACATCTGCTGATCGTCAGATTTTGCTTACCATAATCAATGAACTTACTCCGTCAATAAGTGGTGCGGAACGTGAGAAACTGCAATTGTTACTGGGTCTGCCTGCAATCAAAAAGTATTTTATGGGGCAGTTCAGGTCGAATAAGCAGCTCGAAAAAGCGAAGGCATGTCTTTATTTGTCTCGCTTGAAAACGATTGATAGTGATCTGTTTCCCACACTGTTGGAGTATTCAGCCGAAGAGTATCCAATTTTAAGCTATGCTTCCAGTATGGCTGTTATTGCACATGGTGATGATGAACAAAAACGATTTGTACTGAAGAACCAGTTGATAAATGAGGGGTTGTCTGATCAGGCTCTGAATGATCTTTTTGTAGAATTTCAGGATGTTTCTGAAGGTGACTTTTCGAGCGAAGCAAAAACAATAATGAGCTTTATCTCAGGAAATGCTTACTCCCCATCGCGGAATGCGCTGCTAATTCGTACACTGGGTGAACTTAACTATCATGAAAGTGCAGAGTTTTTAGTACATGAATTTCTGCAGTTACCGTCCAGGATCAGTGAACCGGAAGTAGCTGAAACCTTGATTACGTATATGCCTGTATTTGCGTCTGAAGAAACTGAACTAAAAATTCTGGATCGCTTACATATCGACTATGCCACATCGGAATTCAGGGAAGTACGCGAGGCTACAGTAAAAGCGTTGGGTGTGTTCGGGAAGCAGGAGAGTATACCTATTTTGGAATGGGCACTTTACGACCACGATTTTTATGTTCGCTTTTATGCTGCAAAATCTTTGAACGTATTTCCTGATGTTCAGCTGTTGTCTTTGAAGCCACTTGTAATGGCGCAAGATGACTGGGATGAGCTATTAGGAGAAGTGAACAGTTTAACCAGTCAGTTATAGCATAGATGCAATTATTTTTAGATACACTCTTTTATATTAACGTATTTATTTTCGGATACTTCATTGTAGTAAACGTGAGCTACATTATTTTGCTGTACTTCTCCTACATTCAGACCAAAAAATCACGCAAAGAAAGTAAAATATTTCGTCTGAGTGGTTTGTTCGATTCCCGTCTTTATAAATCAGTTAGCATTCTTGCGCCTGCCTTTAACGAAGAAGAGTCAATAATAGAATCTACCCGGGGATTGTTAAATCTGGAATTCACGGATTATGAAGTGATCATCATTAATGATGGGAGTAAAGACAGAACGCTGGAAAAGCTGATCGATCATTTTAAGCTGCAAAAAATTGATCGCCATGTACCCAAGGAGCTCGATTCAAAGCCTATCAAAGCAGTTTACGGCAACAGGATGTACCCCAATTTATTTGTTGTTGATAAGGTGAACGGCCGGAAAGCAGACGCTCTTAATGCCGGAATTAATGTTTCCAGGAAGGATCTTATCTGTGCAGTAGATTCAGACACCTTATTAGAGCCCACAGTTCTCCAGCAAATGCTGATGGCTTTTGTTGCCGACCCTACCACCGTTGCCGTTGGCGGAGTGGTTCGCGTGGCTAATGGATGTACGTTCAAACTTGGAGAAGTGGAAAAGGTAAATATCCCTAAAACGCATATCGGTCGTATTCAGGCTGTTGAGTATCTCCGGTCTTTTTTATTTGGCAGAACCGGATGGGATTATTTTGATAGTCTGCTGATTATATCCGGCGCATTTGGGGTGTTTGATAGAAAAGCGGTTATTGATGTGGGCGGATATTTACACGATACCGTTGGCGAGGATATGGAACTTGTGATTCGTCTGCACAAATTCTTCCGGGAAAAAGGAGTGAAGTATCGGGTTCGATTTTTGCCGGAACCGGTATGCTGGACGGAAGTGCCGGAATCGTGGACAGTGTTAGGGCGCCAGAGAAATCGCTGGCAGCGTGGGTTGGCAGATACATTGTGGAGGCATCGGTCAATGATGATGAATCCGAAATATGGGTCATTAGGAGTTTTTGCTATGCCGTTCTATTTGTTCGCCGAATTGCTGTCGCCAATTATTGAATTATCAGGATATGTTTTATTGGCAATATCTTTGTATCTGGGAGCCATAAATATACAGTTTGCCATGCTCTTTTTAACAGCGGCTGTTTTGCTCGGGATGATCCTGTCGGTGCTTTCGGTTATGCTTGAAGAGCTCACCTTCCGGCGCTACGATCGTCTTCGGGATGTATTGGTTTTAATACTTTATGCCTTTCTCGAAAATCTGGGATATCGCCAAATCCATGCCTGGTGGAGATTGATGGGCCTTATCGATTTTCTTAAAGGTAACAAAGCCTGGGGCGAAATGACCAGGAGTAAAGGTACTTTCTCGAGTTGAGTTTAAGGGATTTCGCAGATTTCGCTGATTAATTTTGTAAGGTGTTAACAGTTTTGGGTTCATATAGGTAAAACCCAAAATTATGGCTTATAATAAATCAGAGTTTAAACACAGTGACTTGACAGGTGCAATTCTTGGATGTTCGTTTGATGTATATAATGAACTTGGAATGGGCTTTCCTGAAAAAATTTACCAGCGTTGTCTTGAACTGGAATTAAGGGAAAAAGGCATCACCCTTAATCGTGAATTTACAATTCCGGTTCGTTACAAAGGTAAATTAGTTGGAAAAAGAAGGCTTGATTTCGTAATCGAAGACAAAGTAGTTATTGAATTAAAAGCGCGGCCATATATTCACAAATCCGATTTTATTCAAATCAGAAACTACCTTAAAGTAGCAAAAATAGAGGTCGGCTTATTAATTAACTTTGGTTCATCAAGCCTGGAGTATCGGCGCTGTGTAGAAACTATTAGATAATCGGGAGTTGGAAATCTGCGCAATCAGCGAAATCCCCTAACTCCCAACCCAAAAATTCGCGAAATCCTTAAATCCCCTCAATCCGCGACCTTACTTACTTAGATACAGATTCTTAAACTCATACGGCTTACGAAATCGCTCATCATCAAAATTCTCCATAAAGTAGATACTCTCGCCCGTTGATTTCATTTCGGGACCAAGCTCTTTCTTCACTTCAGGAAATTTATCAAATGGAAATACCGGCTCTTTAATGGCCCAGTTTTTCAATTTTGAAACCAGATCAAACTCCTTCAGCTTCGCGCCAAGCATTACCTTTACGCCAATTTTCGCCTCCGGAAGTTGTGTGGCTTTGGCTAGAAACGGTATGGTCCGGGTTGTTCTCGGATTTGCTTCAAGTACGTAAACTTGCTCATTTTTAACAGCATATTGAACATTTAAAAACCCAACTATTTCCATCTCATGGGCAATCTTCTTTTGATGCGCACGGATGGTGTCCAAGACTTCATCAGAAAGAGAGTAGGGTGGGAGCACAGCTGTTGAATCACCGGAGTGAACGCCTGCAGGCTCTATGTGCTGCATGATGCCGGCAATGTGAAGCTGCTCTCCATCGTAAACGGAATCCACGTCCACCTCCACGGCTTTGTCGAGATACTTGTCGATGAGGAAATCATTTTCGGGATGAGTTTCCAAAATTCGTTGAACGTATTTGCGTAATTCTTCCTCCTTAATGGCAATTCTCATTCCCTGGCCACCCAACACGTAACTGGGGCGGATCAAAACCGGGTAACCGATTCGCTTGGCAATGGCTATTGCATCATCCGCTTTTCGCGCCAGTCCATATTCCGGAAACGGAATATCCAGTCTCTTAAGCAATTCTGAAAATTCACCCCGATCCTCGGCAAAGTCAATCCTCGAAAATTCGGTACCGAAGATCTTGATGCCGGCCTCTACAAATCGTTTTCCAAGTTTGAGGGCGGTTTGTCCGCCTACCTGTAAAATTACTCCTTCAGGTTTTTCATGCTCAAAAATATCCAGGACACGCTCCCAAAATACCGGCTCAAAGTAGAGCTTATCAGCAACATTGAAATCGGTTGACACAGTTTCAGGATTACAGTTTACCATAATCGCTTCGTAACCCATTTCCTGAGCGGCCAGTACTGCGTGCACACAGGAGTAATCAAATTCAATTCCCTGACCAATCCGGTTCGGGCCACTTCCAAGAATCATTACTTTTTTCTTGTCGGATACTTCACTCTCATTTTCA
>PWFZ01000474.1 GCA_003555185.1 Balneolaceae bacterium
CTCAGATATTCGGTACGATCTATTCTTTCATATTCCTGAAGAGATGGAATCATCCATTGATGGGGCTGTATCAATTCAGTTTAACCTGCAGGACGGTGAAGTGGATATCCCGGTTGATTTTCGCGCACCATCCGATCACCTCAAAACCATAGAGGTCAACGGTTCTTCTCCGGATATTCTGTTTGAAAATGAACACATTATTCTGCCGGCAGAGTTATTAGTTGAGGGGAATAATATTGTTGAGATAGAGTTCATCGCCGGGGAGAGCTCCCTCAATCGTAATCCGGAGTATTTGTACACTTTGTTTGTGCCTGATCGTGCCCGAACTGCATTTCCTCTTTTTGATCAACCCGACCTGAAAGCAACCTATAAACTCACGATGGACATTCCGGCCACATGGAAGGCGATGACGAACGCACCACTGGAATCATCAACAGAAAATGATTCTTCAAAAAGACTGGAGTTTGCGGAATCAGACCTGTTCAGCTCCTATCTGTTTTCATTTGTTGTGGGAGATTTTGAATCGGTAACTCAAATCGTTGATGGTACTGAAATGACCATGTTCCACCGCGAATCCGACACCGAAAAGGTGGAAAGAAATCTCGATGATATCTTTACCCTTCACGCCTCTTCGCTGGACTGGCTTGAGGAGTACACAGGTATCGACTATCCATTTCAAAAGTTTGATTTTGCACTGATCCCATCTTTCCAATACGGAGGAATGGAGCATGTTGGCGCGATACAATATCGGGCGTCTTCATTGTTTTTAGATGAAGATCCATCAGAATCACAGCTGCTCAGCCGGGCAAGCCTTATCGCACATGAAACTGCCCACATGTGGTTTGGGGATTTGGTAACAATGAAATGGTTTAATGACGTGTGGACCAAGGAAGTGTTTGCAAATTTCATGGCCGCTAAGATTGTAAACCCAAGCTTTCCTGACATCAATCACGACCTGAGTTTTCTATTGCGCCATCACCCAAGTTCCTATTCAGTTGATAGAACTGAGGGAGCTAATCCCATCCGTCAGCACCTTGAAAATTTGAATGAGGCGGGTCAGATGTACGGGGCGATCATTTATAACAAAGCTCCCATTATGATGCGTCAATTAGAGCTTTTGGTTGGCGAAGAGTTGTTTAGGGAAGGAATGCAGGATTATCTGGAAACATACTCATTTGATAATGCTACCTGGCCGGATTTAATTGAAATTCTGGATCAGAAAATAAGCTTTGATTTAACAACTTGGAGCGAAGTTTGGGTGAATACGCCGGGCCGCCCGCATTTTTCATTGACTCAGGAAGGTGAAAATAGCACCCGAATACAGCAACACGACCCTTCCCGTGATGGCAGGGTGTGGTCTCAGAAGTTTAGCGTTCTTGAAAAGACAGGCTCCGGCACAATAAGCCATCCTGTATCCATGGATAGTGAAAGTACAGTTATTGAGCATCAGTCTGGATCACTCTTTCTGTTAAATGAAGATGGATACGGATACGGCCTTTTTCCCTCTTCTCTTGAAAATATCATCCATTGGGAAGATTTGAATGATCGGGCAAAAGGATCGCTGCTCGTTAACTTGTTTGAAAATGTACTTGAAGAAAATATCCTGCCGGAAGACTATTTTCGGGAGCTAAAAAATCTAATAGAGGCAGAACAAAATCAATTGCTTTTAAATGCAGCGATGGGACATATTCAGACTCTCTATTGGAATCTTTTTAGTGAAGAAAAACGGATGCTTTATGCCTCTGAGCTTGAAAGTGTATTGTGGGAGCAGATGCATCAACAGGAAGATAACAGCCGGAAAAGAATCTTTTTCAATGCATTCAGAAATGTTGCCCTCTCCGAAGACCGGGTTGATAAAATCTATGATATCTGGCGTGGAGAATTAGACGTTGACGGGCTTAATTTATCTGAGACGGATTACATCAGTATGGCCGGAGATCTTGCTGTAAGGGAGCATCGAAATGCCGATGAGATATTAATTACGCAGTTGAATAACATTAATGATTCCGATCGAAAAAGACGTTTTGAACATATAATACCGGCTTTGTCAGAGGATCAGGATGTTAGAGATGAGTTTTTTGAGTCGCTAAAAAAGATTGAGAATCGTCAAACAGAATCGTGGGTTCTTGGCGCACTTGGATACCTTCACCATCCCCTTCGGACGTCTGAATCAGAAAAATATCTGCTGCCAACCCTGGAACTACTACAGGAAATTCAAGTCACCGGTGATATCTTTTTCCCTTCACGCTGGCTCGATGTCAGTTTATCAAACTATTCATCAGATTCTGCTGTGCGTACCGTACGTAAATTTTTAGATGATCGCCCTGATTTTAATCCTCAATTAAGAATGAAGGTTCTGCAATCTGCCGATATGCTAATTCGGTCTAATTCTATCTTGGATAGTGAAAATTAGAACTTGAATAAAAAATGTATGCCGGACAGCTTGTCCGGTGAAGGATGACTTAAAGAACATGGTGTGTTCGTACTTCTCGGGCAAGCTGCCCGAGGTACTTAGTGTCGCCCATGCCTTTTTGAACTAGAGCAGGGTGCTGTGTGGTATTATAGTATACCGGACAGCCTGTCCGGTGAGGGATGACTTAAAGAGCGTGGAGTGCCCATACATCTCGGGCAAGCTGCCCGAGGTACTAATTCACTTTTCGAACTACACCTGCAGGTAAAAGTTCATTTCGTTCTCCTTCTGCGATGACAGCTGTACCGTTTACAAACACCCAGTCAAATCCCTCGGCATAGGTGTGTGGCTCTTCGAAAGTGGCAGTGTCGTCTATGTTGGCCGGATCAAAAATCAGCAGGTCAGCGGCAAATCCTTCACGGATTAGACCACGTGGTATATCTACTTTTTCGGGATTAGAAAGGCCGACGGTTTCGGCAGGCAGCCCGCTCATTTTGTAAATGGCTTCTTCAAGCGAGAGCAAATCCTCTTCATTTACATACTGACGAATTATTTTCGCAAAGCTTCCATAACCACGTGGATGGCGCATAGTAGGGCTGCCATCAGAGCTGACCATCACGAATGGGTCTACTAAAAACCTGCGCATTACATCTTCATCCATCACAAAGTACGCAGCACTCGCTCCTCCCGGTTTGATGTCGTCAATTAACACGTCTTCAAATGGCTTATCCAGTTCCTCTGCTACTTCTTTTAGCGTCATCCCTGCCCATGGCGCTGTTCCAAAAAGAGTTGCCCCAGGTCCATTTCGGGCTTCAATCCGATTTCGCAGATACTCCTCCAGCTCCTCTCTCTGTTCTCTGACAACCTCATCAAAATCATTGGGTGGCAACGCCCATTCGGGAAATACGATAGAGATTCCGGTAAAACTTGCGGTGTATGGGTAAACATCAGCCGTCACATTTACGCCTTCATTGCGGGCTTCATTCATCAATTCAAGTACTGATTCAGCCTGCTGTGGATCATCGCCAAACACGATTTTAATGTGTGAAGCATGCACATTTGCACCCGATCCGAGTCCCTGTTCAAGCAGCTCGGTTACAGAGTCCTCAATCTTATCATCATCTTCGTTTCGCATATGGCTCATGATTAAACCGTCTGCTTCTGCAATCGGCTCTCCCAGCGCAATGAGTTCCTGCAGATCGGCAAATGTGCCGTGATCATATTCAAGTCCCGTGGTCATTCCAAAGGCGCCTGCATCCATGGCCTGCGAGAGAATATCACGCATTTCCTGGATATAATTTTCTTCCAAACCGGATTCCCGCGGTGCACCCACAAGCTGCCGGAGAGTGTTGTGCCCGGCAAAATAGAGGATGTTTGGCCCAGTGCCCTGCGTGTCCACTTCATTCATCCAGGAGTTTACATCTTCCAAGCCGTTACTTCTCCCATCCTGTCCCATGCTAATTGTGGTGACACCCATGGAGAGGAAATTATCAAACCGAGGCGTGCTCAGCGGGTTTCCGTGGGAGTGCGTATCAATAAATCCCGGAGAGATGGTTTTGCCTTCGGCGTCCATTTCGCGCCGAATAATCATTCCTTCGGTATCAATTTCTCCAATTTTTATGATGACTCCATCATGGATAAGCAAATCCGCGGTGTAAGCTGAGCTCCCCGAGCCATCAATAATGGAACTGTTGGTAATGAGCAAGTCGTAGCGCTCTGCATCGGCGGCACAAGAAAAAATGAAGAGTGACAGAATGAGCGCGCTGAAAATATTTTTAAGCATACGGGATATATGAATTAGCATTGAGTTGAACGTAAGTATATAGCAGGCAGCAGGAATTGTCCACCGAAGTTTACAAATTTTACACAGGGAATGTATTTATGGTTAATTGTCTTAAACAGATGAAATCAGAAATGGTAAAGCCCTTTCCGAAGTGATAGTATAATTTTGGGATAACTTTGTGCGTCTGAAACGTTACATTAAAAAAAGTGACTTGTAATATAATTTTGTGTGTATGGTACGTACTCTTCTGTTTTTCGTAATGTTTCCATTTCTTGCGTTAAGCTGCAACAGTGATGACCTGGGACCGGCTCCTGTGGGTGATGATTATCCTGCTGAAATGGAGCAGTGGCAAGAGAACCGGATTGAAACATTGAAAGAACCCACGGGGTGGCTGCGCCTTGCCGGAATGTTTTTTCTGAATGAGGGTGTTAATAGTTTTGGAGGTGGAGATGACCAGGGTGTACAATTTCCTGACGGAACCATACCTGAACATGCTGGATACTTTGTGATGGATAATGGAATGGTTACCCTTAAAAGTGCTGAAGGAGTGGAAATTACACACGAAGGTGATGTAATTAATGAGAAGGTGATTTTTGATGGCGAAGAAGCTCTGGATATTGAGTACGAATCTCTGGAGTGGCTGGTGATTGAACGTGACGGAGAAATTGCCATTCGCCTGTTTAATAAAGCGAATGAACAAGCAGACAATTTCAACGGATTTCCACGCTACCCTTTAGATCCGGAGCTGAAGCTAAAAGCTAAATACATACCAAATCCGGAGAATACAACCATCCCTATAATTAACGTTCTTGGGCAAAACGTGGAGACTCCATCACCCGGAAAGGTAGAGTTTAAGATTGGTGGGAAACGCTACTCTGTTGATGCATTGGCAGGAACTACAAGGCTGTTTTTAATTATCGGGGATGAGACCAACCAAACCGAATCGTACCAGGCGGGACGGTACATGTATATCGATTATCCCGAAGAAGGAAGTGAGTATACGGTAATTGATTTCAACAAGATTTATAATCCGCCATGTGCTTATAGTGTATATACAACTTGCCAGCTTCCTCCGCCGAATAATCGCCTTGATGTTGCCATTGAAGCGGGCGAAAAGCGTCCTGTTGGATGGCAGGGACTTTAAAACACTGTGTTTATGAAGAATGTATTTTCAACATTTTTATTTTTATCTATCATAATAGTCGGCTGTTCGCAAAATGAGTTGGCCCAGGCGCCCGTGCCGGATAATTATGAACAATCGATAACCGATTGGCAGGAGTACCGGATTGGGGTTTTAACCGACTCCACCGGGTGGTTGCGAATTAAAGATCTGATTTGGCTTGAAGAGGGAGAAAATAGCTTTGGCAGCGGGAACGATCAGGATATTCAGTTTCATGAGGGGGCCATTCCTGATTATGCCGGGACTTTTACGCTGAAGGATGGAACGGTAATGATGAATGTTGCCGATGGAGTGGAGATCACATATCAAGGCGAATCAGTACGTGAGATGGAGATTTTTGATGGAGAGGAGCGTCCACGTGTAGAACATGAGTCGTTAATTTGGTTTGTGGACACCCAGGGAGATGATCATGGCATAAGAATTTACGACAGGAATACTCCGAAAGCGGATGCGTTTACAGGGTTTCCGGCTTACGAGCTCGATACTGACTGGCATCTTCAGGGACGATTTGTTCCATATGAAGATGAAAAAGTTATTTCGGTTATGAATGTATTAGGTGATGAGATCGAGAGGGAATCTCCCGGTAAAGTGGAGTTCTCTTTTGATGGAAAGATCTACTCGCTGGATGCTTTTGAATCACGGTCCGGGCTTTTTCTCATGTTTTGGGATGAAACGAGCCAAACGGAAACGTATCAGGCAGGCCGATATATGATTGTCCCTCACCCTGATGATCATGGGAATACGATCATCGATTTTAATAAGGCGTATAACCCTCCATGTGCATTTAGCGTCTTTACAACCTGTCAGCTTCCTACACCACAAAATCGCCTGCAGATAGCTATTGAAGCGGGTGAAAAAAGGCCTGTTGACTGGGAAGGAATTTAACAACTGTAGCCGGTCTGGTACTATTAGTTTACAACCTCAAACCGAGTGGAGCGGTTTTTTTCCTGGCGTGTATTTACATCCTGTACTCTAACTCGAAGTTCGTAAAGGCCGGGCTGAAGGTCGGCTGTTTCAATTTCAAGATCTTCAATAAGGCGTTCTTCCTCACTTGTAAAGTTTAGTGTGAGTACAAATTCGGTTAGATCAGTATCTACCTCTCCTTGCTCATCAACCGGTAAAATCCGATACGTAAGTTCGAACTGTGAGAAATTATTTGCCTGCATTTCCAAATTGTAAACCTCAAAATGAAGCACCAGCGTTTCTTTCCATGGAATTATCTGATCATTAGCAACAATAAATGAAAACGGGGTATCTGAATCTTCATGCATTTGATATCCCAGCACAATGTCGGCAAACTGCAGGGAGTCGGGGTTTGACTGAAGTGGTTCCGGCTGTCGAAAATGACTGCTACCCAGACCGCGTAATTCTTTTGGATATGGAGTGTTATAAATAGGCTGCGAATCTTCGTCAGAATTCATCAACTGGACAGAGAAAGATTGATTTTTACGTTCGCTGTGCGGGAACTCATGCACGGTGTATGATATATCTCTTTGGGTATTTCTGTGCAGGCGAATGGCTGTAGTATCCTGATAGCGTTCCGTTACATTCCACTCCTCATCATAAAATTGAAGGCTGTGAGAAAGTGAATAGTTAGGGAGCAGTTCCTCTGTGCTTGCGGCCTGTTCGATATCCTGAAGTGTAATGTTTGAAGGCCGGTTTCTGTGAAAATCTATGAGAAACGCTTCTTTAGGATTGCTTTCCAAAAAAGTAATCAGGTAAGGATTCCGGTCTTCATCTAAAAAGCGGTATTGGTAAATGCCTACCGGGATTTCAGGAATCTGACGCTGAAAAGATGAAAGTTGTCTGGATGCC
>PWFZ01000460.1 GCA_003555185.1 Balneolaceae bacterium
TAACAGACCCGAAAAATTAAATGCACTTAATCAAACCGTACTGGATGAAATCTCACAGGTGTTGGGTGAGGTTGAAAACAACGATTCGGTTAAAGGCTTGATGATTACCGGCGCAGGTAAAAAAGCATTTGTTGCGGGAGCAGATATTAAGGAATTATCAAACCTGGACCGCAAAACAGGAGAGGAACTCTCCAAAAAAGGGCAGGAGATTTTTAATAAAATTGAAATGTGCACAAAACCGGTAGTTGCGATTGTGAATGGCTACGCAATGGGCGGTGGTGCTGAACTGGCGATGGCCTGCCATATTCGAATTGCTACAAAAAATGCCGTATTTGGATTGCCGGAAGTTTCATTGGGGCTAATTCCCGGTTATGGTGGTACTCAACGGCTCACACGACTAGTCGGTAAAGCCAAAGCATTCGAATTTATTTTAACAGGAGGGCAAATTCCTGCCGAAAAAGCGTTGGAAATTGGCCTTGTAAATCAGGTGAGTAGTGGTGACGGCCATGAAGAAGCGAATACAATTCTGGGCAAGATACTGAAAAACGGACCGGTTGCTATTTCGAAAGCAATAGCGGCAATTAACGCTACAGAATCGGACAATGGATATGCTGAAGAAGCATCCCTTTTCGGTGAACTTTGCGAAACAGAAGATTTTAAAGAAGGGACATCAGCGTTTTTAGAAAAACGAAAAGCACAATTTACAGGTAAGTAGCCCGGACGTCCCCGTCCGAGAGCCATCGGTTGAAAAAGACCCGTGATGTCTTTGAAGACATCACGGGTCTGGTGTTTTCGATATCATGCAACTGTTGAATAAACTTTCGGAGTCAGATTTTTTTTGAAAAGAGTGATTCCGAAACAGGAGCTTCGGGTTGCACCACAACAAAGAACCTATAGATGTATCACTATTTTAAGTGCATAATTGTTACATTGAAGGTCAAATTACTTCGTTTTCACAATCTGTAAATTGATTCGGTAGAAATACATCTGAATGACTGAAACGTTTATTATTATTGGTACCGTCTTGTTGAGTGGGTTTTTCTCGGGGTCAGAAATTGCCTTTGTTTCGGCCAACCGATTAAAACTAGAGATTGAGAGTAGAAAAGGGTCACTCATCGCCCGTTCTATTGCCTTCTTTAACGAGAAGCCAGAGACATTTTTGACAACTACGCTGGTTGGGAATAATATTGTCAATGTTCTTTATGCGACATTAATGGCTATTTTTCTTCTCGAGCCAACTCAACAGATTTACGAATTGTGGGTGGGCAATGTGCCATCCACCGCCGTGGTTTTGTTGGTTCAGACGGTCATTGCCTCGCTGATTATTATGATTTTTGGAGAGATTTTGCCCAAAGCCATTTTCCGAATTCAGGCGGACTTTATGATTAGGGTTGTGGCGGTTCCACTTCGTGTCTTGAATGTGGTTCTTCGTCCCCTTATTTCATTGTCAAACTCCTCGTCGAGCATTCTTATTAAATGGTTAAAGACAGGAAGCGAACGGAATGAAAAAGTATTTCGGCGACAGGATATGGAGATGATTTTTAAAGAACTGAGGGATACGGGGGGTGGAGAAGATTTTGATCAGGATGATTCTCAGATTCTGCATAACGTACTCGAACTTTCTAACAAGCGTGTGAAAGATACGATGGTGCCACGAACAGAAATGGTGGCAATCGATCAAAGCTCTTCTTTGGAAGATCTTCAGAAAACATTTATCACATCCGGATATTCAAAAATTCCTGTGTATCAGGATAATATAGATGATGTGATCGGAGTTGTTTTTGCCTACGACCTGTTTAATGATCCCGATTCTATATCAGAAATTATTCGTCCTGTAAAATTGATTCCTGCCAGCAAAAAGTCGAAAGATCTTCTTGCTGAATTTCGCCAAAGCAACAGTTCCGTTGCCATTGTAATTGATGAATACGGAGGAACTGCAGGTATGGTTACGATTGAGGATCTGATTGAGGAAGTGGTAGGAGATATCCAGGATGAGTACGATAAAGAACAGGATCTCATCAAAAAAATAGATCCAAATACGTTTATTCTCAGCGGTAATGTAGAGCTGGATGAACTGGAGGAGAAGTTCCCTCAAATTAATCTGCAGGATGAAAAAGATGAGTTTGAAACAGTGGCCGGATATATTATTAACCACACCGGACGAATTCCTAAAGTGAATGAAGAACTTATTATTCACGGCAATAAATTTATCATCAGCAAGGCAACTCCTAATAAACTAGATACTGTTAAGCTGATCATTCAGGAAAGTGATTAAAAGAATGTGGAATAGAATCTTAGTCAATAGATAAATCTAAAAGTCCCCCTTATTAAAGGATCTTTGCTTTATATAGTTGGTTCAGAATTAGAAAAATGAATCCTTAATGACTAAAACCGAGCGTTGTAGTTGCGAAGACATGCTTCGCGGATGTCCATCAGAACCTGGGAAATGCGATGGACACCCCTCTAAATCTCGCTTGCGCGTACAAAAAATGAGCCCCTTGTTAGGGGAGACTTTTGTGCATCTACAATTTTATAATTGAACACAGGCCAATAGCTTTCTATTTGAATCTATTTTATGAAAACATCGTAGTTCATAGAATAACCAAACCAAACATCTTCTATGATTGATCATTATCCCGATTGGGCAAAAGAGCTCGCAAAAAAATATTTAGGCCGAAACCTGAACCAGTTTATTCTGCACGGTAATGTGCACGATCTTGTACGGATCAATAATGATGCCGGCCGATTTCAGCGATTAAAAACATTTTTGTCGGATGATTTTTTTGGCGCCCGCGATATTGTCATTTTTTATGATAGAGCTTCCGGGATCTACTTTCGGGATCAAAAATCACAGGTAGATTTTAATCAGGCCCTGGCCGGACGGGATTCCATAGCGGGTACGGAATACAGCAAGAAACTTCCCAAAGATCCGGTAGGCGCTTTTTCTGTTCTGGAACAATATTTTAGGTCACGGTTAGATCAGCGAAAAAGTATTGCGCTTATTATTGATTATGCTGAAACCATTGTGCCGATGAATGAGGCCGGAAGTATTGGTTCTGAAGATCGGAATGCATTGGTTTATCTTTTGAAATGGGCTCATGATCCTCTCTTTTTGGCTTCTGATTTTACCACAGCTCTGCTTACAGAAAATTTATCTGATTTAAATAAAACGCTGACTCAACATCCTTTTTCTTCAGACATTCGAATTTCACTGCCGGATGAAACAGGGCGACTGCAGTTTCTTGAACAGTGGGAAGGTGATAAGCCATTTGCGGACATTTCTAAAGTGAAGAAGCACGTGATGGCACAAATGACGGCAGGCTTAGGGTACATCAAACTGCAGGGGATTTTGTCATCAGCTGTGGAAAACAATGAAACCATTACGTTTGATTCGCTCACAAAGCTAAAGAAGGAGCTGATTGAAGCGGAAGCATACGGGTTGCTGGAATTTGTATCTGTCTCGCAAACGCTGGACTCTGTTGCCGGCCACACCAACGTGAAAAAACACCTTAGATCGGCAGTGCACGCATTACAGGCAGGACGGCGTGATGTGATCCCAATGGGATATCTTATTTGTGGTCCGGTTGGAACCGGTAAAACATTTTTGGTTACCTGTTTTTCGGGTGAAGTTGGAATTCCCATGGTAAAACTGAAGAATTTTCGGAGTCAGTGGCAGGGTGTGACAGAAGGGAATTTGGAAAAGATTTTAAACCTGCTCAGAGCGATGTCTCCCGTAGCGGTGATGATTGATGAAGCGGACGCTTATCTCGGAAACAGAAGTTCATCGGGTGACAGCGGTGTTTCGAGCAGGGTATTTTCGCAGATTGCCACGTTTATGAGTGACACAGATAATCGCGGAAAAATCATCTGGTTTTTAATGACGGCTCGTCCCGATTTAATGCCGATTGATTTAAAGCGTCAGGGACGGGCAGAGGAGCATATCGCTCTGTTTCCACCCGAAACGGAAGAGGAGAGAGTTGAACTTTTTGAGGTGATGAAGAATAAAACAGGACTTCAAATGACTAAAAATGAAGTTCCAAATAGCATACGGAAAGGAAAGGTTATCTATTCAGGCGCCGATATGGAGGCAGCACTGACAAGAGCAAAATTTCGCGCTGCTGCAGAAGGTGAAAAATTAGTATCGCCGGAAATGCTGGAGCAGGTATTTGAAGATTTTCTGCCGCCAACCTATCCTGAGGAGGTGGAACTGCAAACATTATCCGCTGTTATTGAAAGCACTTCAAAAGCGCTATTGCCGGATCGATTCCGTAATTTATCGAGAGATAAAATTTTACGTCGAATTGAAGAATTAAAGAAAACGATACGATAAACTTATGGCCGATAAGTCTCTAAAGGAAATTCGGAAAATAATCGACAATCTTGATGATACCATCATTAAGGCACTGGCTGATCGTCAGAGTATTGTACAGGATGTTCTGCGTGATAAGCTGGAGTCATCAAAGGGAATCAGAGATTCCGAGCGGGAAGATGCCATGATGGAATCTATCCGTAAAAAGGCAGTTAATGCCGGAATGGATCCCTATTTTTTGGAGCAGCTTTTTAAGGAAGTGATTAATCATTCCGTTCGGTATCAGACTCAGGCGCTGGTCGATCATCAAAACGAGAAAAGTGAAGAAGAGACGATTCGGGTAGCTTATCAGGGAACTGATGGTGCATTTAGTCACCAGGCCGCCATGAAGCACTTTGAGCAGCGTTACACGAATGTAGAGTGTATTGGGTACACCCGGTTTGATCAGGCCGCTGAGGCAGTGGAAAATGAAGATGTGGATGTTGCTATACTTCCGATCGAAAATACTACAGCGGGATCCATCAACGATACATATGATTTGCTGAACGAGAAAAAGCTGTTTATTTCCGGTGAGGAAGTTTTGCGAATTATTCACTGTTTAATGGCGCCCAAGAAAGTGAAAATTGATAATATTCGACGAGTGCTGTCTCATCCGCAGGCGATCGCACAATGCAGTCGGTTTTTAGCCGGCCTTTCCCGATGCCATGTCGAAAGTTATTTTGATACAGCCATGGCTGCACGAAAAGTTCGGAATGATGGCGATTTGTCGCAGGCCGCAATCGGTAGTGCTTATGCCGCGGATATTTATGATCTGAAAATTTTGAAACGGGACCTGGCTAATCAAAAAGAGAATTTCACCCGTTTTGTAGTCGTGGAACGAGAAGAAGTAAAGTGCGATCCACAACTGTCGTGTAAAACATCGCTAATCTTTGCTACTGTAGATGAAAAAGGAGCGTTACTTAGCTGCCTGAATCTTTTGGGCGATCACGGAATAAATATGACCAAACTGGAGTCGCGCCCGCGGCCACATCATCCCTGGCAATCGCTGTTTTATCTGGATGTAGAAGGCAATACACAGGAAATGCGCGTTGCTGATGCGCTGGAGAAACTGAAGAAAAAAGCACAGTATGTAAAGGTTCTGGGCAGTTATCCGGTTCGGGAAGGGAAGTGGTAGCTTTTACAGAATTTACTCTGACTTGGTTAATCAATACGAATTTGGTAAATATCGTAGGTTTATAAACCGTTATTAAACTGCGATTGTATCCAGTAAAAGACTTTGAAAAACACCCGTCAGACGGCTGATAGTTGCTCATTAGCAAAGTATTCATTTTCTAAAGCCGTCCGAGAGGTGTTTGAAAGTCTCACCTAAAATAGAGTTATCCAATCTACTGTATAACCGATTTAAATAGATTGACATGAAATTTACTCCGTTTCGAACCGCTGTCATATATCTTACTTTTGCGCTTATCTGGATATTTACCACCGATCTTATTTTAGAGAGTTTGGTGGATGATGTGACCTTACTAACTCATCTGCAGATTGTGAAAGGATGGTTTTATGTGATTTTAACAGCAGGTGTACTCTACCTGATGATGAAAAGTTACGAAGATTTCATAAAGAACAGGAAGGAGAAACAAGAAAGTGTAGAAGCTAATCTTCGGGTGGCATTAAAAGCGGCGAACTTAGGTGCCTGGAATTATGATGCAGTGAATGAAAAAATGTATGTGTCAGAAAAACATCAGGTCCTTCTGGGGTTAAAAAAGAATGAGGAACCCACAACTAAGAAAGTATTTGAAAAAATTGTGGACGATGATCTTGATCGTGTAAGAAATGCAGTGAGGAATACCATTAATGATGGTTCGATGTATGAAGTGGAATATCGGATTTTAAAAAATGGAGAGATCCGCTGGATACGGTCAATAGGCACTCCGGTGAAAAAGTCCGGTAAAGTGGTTAAAGTACACGGTGTGATAATGGATATTACATCAGAAAAATTACAACAAGAAGAGCTGTTGATAGGTAAGCAGTATTTCCAAAGGATTTATGATTCACTGCCGGTCTTTCTGAATGTGATTGATGAAAATATGCAGATCATAGACATTAATAAGTATATAACGGACAGATTAGGGTATAAAAAAGAGGATGTATTGTCTGAAAATATTCTTAATCGAATGGCACCTGATAAAGTTGATTTTGAGGAAGCCCAACAGCATATTAAAAAGGCAGATGGAAGATGGAATGATTTTGATATTCAATCCAAAGACGGCGAAGTCCTCAAAACAAGCTGGACCACCATTCGGATATCGGATGATACTTATCTGGGCATAGGTGTTGATGTTACTGAAAGATATAGACTGGAAAAAGAAGTAAAAGAGAAAGAAGAACGGCTATCTCTTGCGGTGAAGGGGGGAAATATCGGTATATGGGATTGGAATATAAAAACCGGTGAACTTATCATAAGTGATGAATGGGCCGCTCAACTGGGGTATAAGAAAGAGGAACTTGGGGCTGATTATAATACATGGATAAAGTTAACACACCCCGGTGATGTTGAGGAATCACTCAATTTAATTGATAAACATATTAACAGTGAACTCGATTATTATGAAAATGAAATAAGAATGCGCCATAAAAATGGCCATTGGGTGTGGGTAATGGATCGTGGAGAAGTTGCCGAGCGTGATGAAAAGGGAAATGCAGTTCGATTAATGGGGGTGCATATTGATATTACAGGTCGGAAAAATCTGGAGAAAAAAATTGAGGAGAGCCGTGAGCGATTAAAAGTTGCTACAGACAGTGCAAACGTTGGCTTGTGGGAATGGTACCCTCAAACGGGAAATGTAGTTTTTGATGAAA
>PWFZ01000192.1 GCA_003555185.1 Balneolaceae bacterium
CAGGACGATAATGCGTGGCCAAACTCCTTCCGCAGCGTTCGATTTATGCCGGCCGTGGAGTGGATTCAGCTGAACCGTGTTCGGGCAATGCTGATTGAACAAATGGACGAAGCCATCGCAGATGTAGATGTGTATGTATCACCAAGTTTCAGAGGCGGAAATTTATTGATTACCAACCTAACCGGCCACCCAAGTGTGGTTCTAAAGCATGGATTTGCAGAAGAGAATCAGCCGTCGAGCATCACATTCATGGGACATCTGTTTGATGAGGCCAGGCTGATTGCGGTGGCTGAAGCGTATCAAAAAGCGACGGATTTTCACAACATGCATCCCCCGCTATTTTCAGAATAAGAGTTAAAAAACTCAATAATGGACTTATCAACTTATCAGGATCATTTTACCGTTCGCTCCTACGAAGTGGATATTTCCGGCAGATGTACGCTGCCTCAGGTGGCAAACTACTTTCAGGAGGCTGCCGGTAAACATGCAGATGCACTGGAGTTTGATATATCCCACCTTCAGGCCAAGGGGCTTACGTGGGTGCTTTATCGGATGCACATAGAGATTGATGAGTTTCCAAAACGCTGGGATGAGGTTACGGTTCAGACCTGGCCTTCCTCCGGAGATGGAATTCGTGCTTTCAGGGATTACGAGCTAAGAGCTGTAAATGGTAAACGGCTTGGGGTTGGAATCAGTCAGTGGATGGTACTCGACATCACCAAAAGACGCCCCGTTCGAATGCCAAAAGAAGTGATGGAGATGGGGATAAATGTGGAAACACATCTTCTTGAGGTAGATAAGAGCCCTTTTCAGAAAATGGAGAACCCTGAATTTAATGCTGTTGTGCAGGTTGGACGTCAGGATTTGGATATGAATAACCACGCAAATAACGTGAAGTATATTGAGTGGATGATCAGCTATCTCCCTGTTGAAACTACAGCTTCTAAAAAGTGCCGATCTATAAATTTACAATATCATGCGGAATGCTCTCTGAATGATGTACTTCACGTAAAGACTCAGCAGTTAAATGAGCACCGGTTTTTGCACAACATTATAAAAAATGATAGCGGTGATCTACTCGCGGAAGGAGTATCACAGTGGGTTTAAATGAGAAAAGTAGAATATCCGGTTAAGCTAAGTCTAGCCAAAACCGGATAATTGATCTTACTTTTTTGGTTTTTTCTCTCTGGGAGTTACCGTAGCTCCGTCATCATGTCTGGTATAATCTTCAGGGTGGCGCTCCATCTCTTTAAACTCTTTGAATGTATAGAGCAGACCTATCAAAAAGAGAATCACCACAATAATTCCTGAGGTGAAAATAAATGGTAAGTTCATGGCCTACTCCGGTATTTTAAAATTTTGAAATAGGCTCCAAAACCTAAAATTGACGGTACCCAGATGCCAATGAATAGCCCTGCATCATGTGACCCGGTGAACCAAACGAAAATGGAAAGGATCATAGAGATTAGTGCAGCTCCAAGGATAAAATAATCAGATGGTTTTAACATTAGCGTAGTTTTGTTTTTTGTTATTTACTTTTAATAATACTCTCTTTTCTATATTCGTTCACTTTTCCCAATCGGGCGCAAATGATGGATTCACAATTCTCATTGTTTTGTCCAAAGCGTCTATGGCCTCAAACTCATCATCTTCAAGTTCGAAATCATAAATATCTATGTTTTCCTGAAGGTGTTTCCGGGAGGTTGTTTTGGGAATTGCCACTACATTTTCCTGTTCAATTAACCATCGAAGTGATATTTGTGCTGCTGTTTTACCATACTTTTCTCCGATAGAGATGAGCTTTTCATTCTCCATTACTTTACCCTGTGCAAGCGGACTATAAGCCATTACCAGAAATTCGTTTTCATAGGAATAATCAAGCATATCGAATTGCTCCAAAAATGGGTGATATTCAACCTGATTACAAAATATCGGAATTCTAAGATCCTCGATAATTGTTTTAACCATACTTAGCGGAAAATTACTAACGCCAATATTCATTGCCTTACCCTGATCCCGTAGCACAAGCATCGCCTCAAGGGTTTTTTGGAGGGAATACTTCTCATTTGGCCAATGAATCAGCAGCAAATCCACATAGGGTGTTTGCAGATTTTCCAGGCTCTCCTCTACCGTTTGCAAAACATCATCGTGCTCGAGATTTGTGTGCCATATCTTTTGTGTCAGAAATATTTCCTCCCTGTCCACATTCGATAATCGGATAGCATTCCCGATTTCTGTCTCATTTTTATAGCTCTGTGCTGTATCGATATGACGATACCCCATGCCCAAAGCATCTGTGATTAGATTTTTACACTCTTTACCGAATAGTTTATGTGTACCAAGTCCTATTTCAGGGACGTCGATCCCGTTGATTGTCTTAAACTGCATGAAACCTTTTCGTAGTTATTTTATTGATTATAGTGAATGAAAAGTAAAATAATAGAGTCGTGTACATCTGCAAATTCATATGCTATTTGATTAGCGTAACTTTTCTGGTTAGCACATTTTGCGGTGTCTCCAACTGTACAATATAAATCCCGCTTGGCATTTCTGATGCATTCCAAACTACGGAATGTTCGCCACTTGTAATGCTTTCTTCTCTTAACATAGCTACTTGCTGTCCAACAACATTATACACAGCCAAACGAACGAAGCTGGTTTCAGGAAGATAGAAAGAAATTGTGGTAGCTGGGTTAAAAGGATTGGGATAATTTTGTTTTAAATTTACTGATTGTGGTTCTTCCGTTTCAATCGTTGATTCTTCTACCATTTTATAAGGTGAAACCCGAATAACCAAATTTTTACTGTTATTTCTTTCTACTGCCTTTAAAAAATTTCCATCTTCATTCATTCCATCTTTTACAATAGTATTGGAACTACGGAATGTATAATGATTTTCTTCACGCATATTTATAACCTGATCTGAATCAGAATCAATCAATTCAACAATCCATTCATCAGGAATATTTTGCATAGCATTCCATGCAATCCTGTAGTTGTGATTTTCTTTTGACATCTGCAGGCCCAGTCCTACCTGTATGGGTTCCTCAAAACGCATCGGAAATTCCAGGTAACTGCTGGTTTCAAATCCGGAAGTGCCACGGTTCAAAAATATGAATGACCGGTCATTCATTTCCCTATCATGTAGCTTCAGCTTAGGCAGATCATTGTTAAGGTTACCGTTTACATTTCGTTGATCCCTAAACCCAATTACAGCGCCTCTGTCCACATTACTAAAGGTATTACGTGCTCTCTCTTCAAGCAGGGTAAAGGATAGATAGCTTTCCAGGAATGATGCCGTTGCTTCTGACTCACTTTCCACTATCTCAAACTCCCTGTCACTGTTCTTCGGCAATATTAATCCGGACCAGGGTGTAATGACATCATCTTCCTTAAACAGCACGGAAAATTTTTGTAGTTCAGCGTCCCAGGCTAATACAGCCGGATACGCCTGAGAATTATCATCGGCAACAATATGATTTATGCCGATAGGTTTGGAGTAAGGATTACCGGTGAATGTCATAGGTAGAACTGACTCATCATCAGTTAATTGAGGACCGGACAGTGATGTATTTTCTCCTTCAGAATATATGGTGACAGGCTGTTGATCATTTAAATTTATAAAAAACGGAACCATAGATTGCATATCAGACTCTGAAAAAGTGATCAACTCCATATCAGTATTCAAACCATACATTGCTGAACGAAGGCTGCGGTCAGGATCCAGCAATTTTCCAATAGGATTAATAAAGTGCCAGCCGGTTTTTGAAATCGTTTGTTGATATAGCTTCCGGTTACGGTCTACACGTCCGGGCGACCCAAATACGGAGGCTCCAATCTCCGTAACAGACTCCTCAAAACTATTCATGCCGGAATAACCGCTGCGTCCATTTGATAAATGGTCCATTTCGAGAGAAACACCCGGTGTCGTTGATTCGTACATGGCACCTGCCACGATAGCATCATCGAATGAGAGCGTTAATCGTCCACGGTTATTTGGCAAAAGTGATTCACTATATTGATAATTAAACTCTATCGGCAAATCACTGAAGTTCTGTTTATTTCCCAGCAAGAATGTTTCATAGGGATTAATCACAGCATTTTTCTGTATCACAATTTCCCGATCGCCATTCGTAATGATCAACCCTTTTAAAGAGATTTTCTCAGCAGTCGTATTAAAAAGTTCAAGATATTCAATGGCCCGGTCTTCCTGTCTGTATCTCGGTAGAATTTCCGAAATAATCAGCGATCCCGGCTTGATATTCTTTTGTGATGCCACTTCTGAATTAAACTCAATTTTTTGCAAGGCAATGGGAATAAACTCGTCCCCGCCTCCGCTTGTAGTAGTCCATCGGAATTTGATGACATCTTCATTTCGAATAAAAAGTTCATCAAGAGTAAGGTGGATAGAAAAAGAGTTCCATCCGTCTTCCGAGCTTTGTAAATAATCGGTAGAAAATGGGCCACTCTGCGGCTCTTTCCAGCTTCCATTGTTTACCTTGTAAGATAGCCGGAATAACTGTTCTTCAACCATTTCTTCCGGGATATACAAAAAATCGAAAGCTACGGAAAGGGCACTCAGACTTTTTTCCGTGTCGTTTCTCAATGTCAGAGAAATAAGCTCTGATGTGTCGTGATTATGATAGTAGCTGCCAACAGACACATCATTTTTGTCTCCAACGAAATAGAGTCCGCTCTGAAGATCATGCTGTGCTGAAAAGCGGGTAACACGTTCTGTACCGATGATGCTCATTAAATTTGAATCACTGATTCCTATTTGCTTAAAATTTTCGGTACTTCGGGTTTCACCATTCACAAACTGCACTTCAAATGCGTCGGTATTTGTTAGTGACACTTGTCCATAGGAATCTTGCACAACTGAAAAGCAGAAGAGTGTTGAAAAAAGAATCGTAAGTAGATGTTTTAACAGTAGCTTTTCGGCCATAGGCGCATTTCAAATTTACTCTACTGTAAGTAAGTAAATTCTCACGAAATATGCCTTACAAAGTTTAAAATATTAATTTGTTAACAGACTAATATTATTAAGCTTTTCGATATGATCCCGGCTAAGTTGCTTTAAATCCGTCAGATAAGAATTATCAAGGGAAATCACCCGGGAAAAACTCTCTATAGCTTCATCAATATTTCCCTTTTTTTGGTAGATTTGGCCTTTTTTATAGTGAAATATTACATTATCAGGGAATTTCTCGGTCAGTTGATCTGCATATATAATAGCTTCATTATACCGCTCCTCTTTGTCATAAAGATACATGAGCATCATCTTTGCATCGTTACTTACTGCGCTTTCACTTTTTGCTGCTTTTTTGATCTCTTCGAACCCCATTTCTATATCTCCCCTCACTCCAACCATGTTGGTTAGCCACCGCACCTCACGCGGTACGCTTCCAACCATATAATAAAACATACCTCTGCCGATCTGTGCATCAGGTCGTGTCGAATCCAGGGATAATAATCTTCGTGTGTATTTAAATCCTGTGACCCCGCTTTGCATGGCCGTCCGGTACTCTTTTTCTCCGGCTGCAACCAGACTTCTGTAGCCGTGAAGACCGCTCAACATCAGTACCAGGGTTGTATCACCGGGATTCTCCTGAAGTTTTTTTTCACTGAAGTTGACTGCACTTTCTGAAATATTAAGAAAGTCATTTGCGAGCTCTTCTTTTTGATGGACAAAGAAATACTCCCAAAATGGAATCATGGATTCAAAAAAATAGGCCCGGGGATCTTCGGGAGATTTTTCTTTCATCCTGTCAAACAGGTCGGTGGCATCATCCCATCGTGTTTCATAAAATGCCGTTACCCCCTCTTCGAGCAGGTCTTCATAGGAAGGAGTGCTTCTATCAGAAAAAGTAGAGTCGGTTGAAAGAGTAATAGTGAGCAGAAAAGATATAATGAAGGTCATTTACACACCACAAATTTATTTCTCATGTAAACGAACCTTCATTAAAAAAATTCTTTTTATTCTTCATCTTCATCAAAATGAAGGGGGCCAAGTTTTCCTTCTGAATGAGCTACTGCAACTGAAACGGCTGCATCACCGGTAACATTTACTGCTGTTCGGCACATATCCAGAATTCTGTCTACACCTAAAATGAGAGCTATTCCCTCTACCGGAACCTGCACGGCCTGCAATACAATAACCAGCATAATAATACCTGCCCCGGGAACTCCTGCCGCCCCAATCGAAGCAAGCGTTGCCGTTAGCACAATGGTAAGCTGCTGCGCAATACTGAGATCCATCCCCAAAGCCTGCGCAATAAATACAGCTGCCACGGCCTGGTAAAGACTGGTACCATCCATATTAATAGTTGCGCCGACAGGCAGAACAAAGCTGGCTACTTCTTCTTTCACTCCAAGATTTTTCTCAACCCGCTCCATCGTCACCGGAAGTGTTGCAAGACTTGAACTCGTACTGAAACCCAATAAAATGGCAGGTTGAATAGCCTTAAAGAAATCTCGCAGTTTCATCTTGCTGTATATTTTAAACAGCGATGAATAGACGATAAATACATGTAAAAGCAATCCAATTACAACGGCAATACAGTACCAGGCAAGAGCACGCAGTAAAACAAGTGCCTGCCCCAGATCATCCCCTGTAAGGTCAACAATTACAGTTGCCATAAGGGCAAACACCCCATACGGAGCCGTCTTCATAATCAAATCCACGATCTTGATGATCACATCATTTAAGGACTCGAAGACGTCCACCAGCACCTTTCCTTTTTTAGTAGGGATATTGATAATCCCAATACCCAGCAGGATTGCTATAAATACCACCTGTAGCATATTGGTGTTATCTGCTGCGGCCTCAAAAAAGTTCTCAGGTACAATATCAACGAAAAAATCGAGCGGACTTCTTTCAAGCAGTTCCCTCGCACCCTCATCACGCCCTTCTACATTATCCACGTAGCTTTCGGTGAGGGTTGCCCGGGTATCTTCAGGCAGAGTACCGCCCGGTTGCATAATATTTACCACAGTTAAACCAATAGTGATGGCAAATACGGTTGTAACCATATAAATACCGATGGTTTTCCCTCCCATACGGGACAGTTTGGTAATATCGTTCAGACTCGATACTCCCACAACCAGCGAGGCAAGTACCAGAGG
>PWFZ01000061.1 GCA_003555185.1 Balneolaceae bacterium
CTGAACTTTTAGGAAAAGCAGACGCGTACTATAGCAACTTAACCTGGGATCAAAAAAGAGCCCGTCTTGCGTTTACAGAAGCTGAAATTGATACAGCAAAAGATTATTGGTTGAGAGATGCAACGTTATACACCTGGCAGGGATTTGATTCCTCACCGGACGTTTTAATATCTCCTGAAGATGTTGAAGATGGCTATCGGCTTAGGTCCAGAAATAATATAACCTGGACTTATGACGGAGACCGCCTGTTCTACGGTGTGAAAAGTGCAGAAATGGTTTCGCTGGATGAACGGGAAGCCAGAAAAGATACACTGACCGCGGAAAATATGTACGACACGGAGCATATTCTTGAAGAGGTTAGAGGTAAGGTGTGGCATTGGGATGATCCGCAAATTAAAACACATGAAAAGCAGACGTTCGACGGCCGAAAAAACAATTTATATGCGGCCGTTTATCATCTGAATGATGACAGAAATGTGCAATTGGCAACGCATGATATCCCCAATGTGCGGGTGAGTCATAATACCGGAAAAGTAATCGGTTTGTCGGATATACCGTATCAGAAAACAGTTACATGGGGAGGGCGTTATAGTGATTTTTACCTGATTGATCTGGAGTCCGGTTTGGAGTCACAGTTTTTGAAGCGGCAAGGTTTTGGAGCCTCTTTGTCCCCAAACGGCAAATTTACAGCCTGGTTCGATGGGAAGGATTGGAACATTATGAATACGGAAACCGGCCTTAAACGGAATTTAACCCACACACTTGATGTACAATTTTCTAATGAAGAAAATGACCGCCCTCAGCCATCAGGCAGCTATGGTATTGCCGGGTGGACGGATGATGATGTTTCAATCATGATTTACGATAAATATGATATTTGGGAATTCAGTACAGAAAATGAGCACTTCCATTCAATTACAGATGAAACAGGCCGACAGGAAAACAGGATTTTTAGAATCAGAGATTTAAAATCCGATCGTCACACCTTTAGTGATGATGAACATTTGCTTCTGACGATGTTTCACGATTGGGATAAGAATTACGGATTTTATGAAGCAAACACGGGAAGTGAAGGTGTTAATCAAATTCTGGAGGGTGAAAAAAGATTTAACATTTTGGCAAAAGCGGAGGAGAGTGATCAGATCCTTTTCACTACAGAGAAATATGATGTATATCCCAATCTCTGGATAAGTAATGATCGTCAGTTTGGCAGCACCGGTCAGCTTACCTTTTTGTACGAAGACCTGAAGGATCGCTGGAATTGGGGGACGGCTGAATTAATAGACTGGTTGGATCTTGATGGTAAAGAAACGCAAGGTATCGTATTCTATCCGGATGATTATGATTCAGAAAAAACGTATCCGGTATTTATTTACTACTACGAACGATTTTCTCAGCGACTGTATGATTTTAATCATCCTGTAACAAATCACAGGCCAAATGTGGCTCAGTATGTTAGCGATGGTTATGTCGTTTTCATGCCTGATGTATGGTTTACCATTCCTGAGCCGGGATATTCTGCCACAAAAAGTATTGTTCCGGGAGTTCATAAACTGGTGGAGATGGGAGTTGCAGATCCTGATGCCATTGGCCTGCACGGGCATTCATGGAGTGGTTATTTAACAGCACATGTGGTTACACAAACAGACATGTTTGCAGCTGCGGTAGCCGGCGCTCCTGTGAGTAACATGACCAGTGCTTACGGTGGTATTCGGTGGGGGACAGGTTTGGCCCGACAGTTTCAGTACGAAAAAACTCAGAGTCGTTTAGGGGTAAGCTTGTGGGAAAATCCCAATCCATATATCGAAAACTCCCCGCTCTTCTTTGCGGACAGAATTAACACGCCGATCATGATTCAGCACGGAGACGCTGATGAGGCTGTTCCGTGGTATCAATCCATAGAACTATATCTGGCTTTAAGGAGAAATGGAAAAGAGTCTGTTTTTCTGCACTACTACGACGAACCGCATCACCTTCGTCAGTTTGCCAATCGCCTGGATTATGCGATGAAAATGAAGGAGTATATGGATCACTATCTCCGTGGACATGAGGCTCCGGCATGGATTGATGAGGGCGTACCTTATTTGGGTGAGTGAAATAAATCATTTGGATTAAGCGAGGGATGAATAGGCTGTTTAAAAAGGTCTATCCCCTCAAAATCAGCTTAAATAATTTAGGATTTTTCACTCTGTCTCAAACTATGTGAGGCTGTCTAAAAAGTGTGGGTAAAAAATAATTTATAGACTTTAGGTCTTATACTGAAATAGGTTGACACAATTTTAAGAGTCAACTAATGAAAAATATAAAACTAAACCCGTATGGGTTGCAATATTAGTAGCCGCGAAGTATGCCTTCGCAAGATCAACGAATAGAGTTTTTCATTTTGGATGTAGATAATGAGGCTGAACACATCATCCATAGCAGTTAAACTGTATTAATCGAGGCACGAGATTTACACGGAATGCGGGGTAAAGTGTTGCCAAAAGTTATCCCCCGAGGCTAAGAATTTGTTGAGATTTGTGAGCAAATACGAGGGGTTTCCCTATGAATTCATCCGTGGAAGGGATTCGTTGATTTAGGTCTGTCTATTTACCCATCGGAATTTGGCTCTATCCCTTGGTGAATGAATATACCGATGGGATAGAGCCGTTTCGCTTTGTTACCCCGGGTTTCATGTACATTTCACCCGGGGCTAATGATATTTGACCCCTCCGGGGTCGGATCTAATCAGATCAGAAAAGTTATAAGAATACCATATATCATTTAGTTAGTAGTTTCTATGGGCTAATCATTTTTAACACCCCGAGTAAGTCGGGATCTACGACTTTCAGGGTTGGTGTATAAACATAAATCTGTCAACCTAAATCAGGAACAGACCAAAAGATGAGCGTCCCGAAGGATTTCGGGACGGGATGACACTTTTTTTGGACAGCCTCGGATCTGCCCCCAGTTCGAAGTCTACTCTTAATTGAGCTGAGGGAGGTTTTCTTAAATTAGCTCCAGCTCTTCCTTGGATTCCATAATTCGCTGATAGGACTCATCGATTCTCTCTTCGGTGATTACTCCGTCACGGATAAGCTGCTTGATGATATTCACCACATCGGGGACAATATCCGGTTGGTAAACAGAATTGTTTGCGAAAACCAATATATCCACGCCGGCCAGGATCGCTTTTTCTATAGCAAATTCAAGTCCGTAAAAAGTCCGAATGGCATCCATCTGCATGTCATCAGAAAAGAGAACACCATTGTATTGCAGAGAGTCCCGTAAAATTCCTGTTTGAATATCTCTGGAAAGTGTAGCCGGAAGATCGGGGTCTAAATTTTCATTGAGCACATGTGCTGTCATCACACCAAATGAGAGAGGTTTTTCAATGAGCAGGCGATAGGGCTCAAGCTCAATAGATTCCCATGTGTCGGTGACATCAGCCATTCCAACGTGAGAATCATTCCAGGCACTGCCATGACCCGGGAAATGTTTTATGACCGGTAACAGGTTTTGTTTTTGATGCTCCTCAATAACGATTTCTGCATGATCGGTTACGATTTCGGGATCAGCACTGTAACTTCTTTCAAGCTGTCCGATTACAGGATTTTCAGGATTTGTGTTTAAATCTACAACGGGCGCAAAATTAACATTGAAACCGAGGTTTTGTAATAGTTCGCTTTGTTCAGCCGCATATGCCCGGGTTGAATCCACTCCCTGTTCACCTAAATACTGAGCAGATACTGTTCGGGGAAAATCCCGGTCGGTTTTTAAACGTGCAACACGGCCGCCTTCCTGATCAATTGCAATATAGAGGGGGACATCAGAGAGGGATTGTAACTGAGAGTTTAACCGCTGTACCTGATCATGAGAGTCAATATTGCGATCAGGAGTACCGGTAGGGACGTCATAATCAAATAAAATGACTCCACCTGTGTGGTACTCTTCTATATCCCGGACTACATGAGACGTATCGGAAACTTCAAACCCCTGAAAACCGACCATTAACATCTGTCCGATTTTCTGATCGATCGAAATATCAGAATTTGTTTCAGAAGTGTTACATCCATTTGTAACAAAAAATATCAGGAGCAAAATGGAGAAGAATTTCATGTAAATAGGTGTTTAAATTAGTTTAAATGTCGTATGACGGACTAAACTAAACAATGTTTAGGTGTATATCTCTAAAAAAAACCGACTTTTCTTGACGTTTTTATCACTCATTATACTCGATTAACAATTATTAGCATTTTCTAATGAAACGAATGGGGTGTGAGATACTCTTTACATATGAGGTAAGTACAATAAATATAAAAGCCTGAAGTAAATATATTGTCCGAGAGCACTTTTTACGGTCAGGCACTATCAAAAACAAAGGAATACTACAAAAACGCTTAGAAACTAGAAGGCAAACTGTATGATTGAGAGCACCATTAGAGAAGATATCGAACAAAAGATTGATGATTATATTCAAGAGGAACTATCTGCTACAGAGATTGACGAATTATGGGCTGAACTCATTGAGGATGACTATTATCTGGATTATTTAAAAAGTGCAGCTGCATTAAAGAAAATTGTTAATGAAAACGGTCAGAAAAAAACCGGTATTTTGCAGTTTTCATCGTCACAAAAATGGATATCCGCTGCTGCAGCAATATTGCTGGTAGCAGGTTCATTTGTGGTATTTAATTTATCTGTTCAGCCATCAGAGTCATTACAGCCGTTAGCGTCTATTGAACTCGATTATTACCGCTCAGCAGATGGGGCTGCAACGGAGTTTGAGGAACAAAATAATATCCGAATGGCAATCACGGTAGCTAATCAGGGAAATATTGAGGAGGCTCTGGAGATGCTGGACAACCAGATTGATATAGCTTCAACAGGTATCGAAAGAGCTGAGTTGAGTATCACTGCAGGATCAATTTTATATAACAGTGGCAGATATCCTGAGGCTATGGATCGTTTTGAAAATGCAATTGCCGCGGAAGTAGAAGATGCTGTTGTCGAGGAAAAAGCCTATTGGTACCTTGGAAATACCTACTTTCAGCTTAATAGAATTGAGGAAGCTAAAGAGGCATTTACAAATGCGTATGATTTGAATGGTGCTTACAGCCGTGTAGCTCAAAGCTATTTAAAAGCTCTTTCTACTATTTAAATCTACGTTCGTTTGTGCGGGCGTGGCGAATAGATCTCCACTTGCGCTTGCGAGGGTGCATGTAAGGAGAGTAATAAATTCATAAAGTATGGATGGGGTTGTGGGTGGACACCCCTCAGATAAAGCCGGGAACATCCGGCTTTATCATCTCCCCTCGATGGGAGATCTGTTTAAAAATCAGGCCGCTTTTTTAAGGGGATTTTTATTGCGGGATACAAGTACTAATCCTGCTACAAAGGCAAATGCCAGCATCCAATTGCCATTGTTGGTGGCTTCTCTGTTAATGAGTGGATCATCACTGCCATTTAATATGTAGGGACCCCAGTAGTGAGGATTTGCATTCTTGTTTTGCATAAACTCAACTTTGGTTTTCTGCAGGGCAATAGATTTTGATTCTCCATTGTTCAGGTGCTGATAAAACACTTCTGCAAAGTCAGCCGCAAAGTGATCATTTACCGACCATGCATTAAGTACAAGACTCTGGGCACCGGCATATCTCAATGCTCTGCTGATTCCCATAATCCCGCTTCCCTGAAGGTATCTGCCTGCACCTGAATCACATGAATTCAGCATGATCAGATCATTCTGTAAATTTAGATCGAAGAGTTCGTACGCGAAAAGCTGGTTTCTTACATCGTCGCTATTTTCATCTGCTGAGGGACTTAAATGCAGACGTGAAAAAAGCGGATCACTTTCCGATACTTCACTGTGTGAAGCCATATGCAAAATTCTGCTGTTACCGGCATGGGATTCAAAAGCTTCGGGAGTGGCTGCAGATTCTGTAAATGAATGGTTGTTTTGAAACCTCTGCAGATGCCCCGTAATGGCATCAACTTCACCGGGCGCTTTAGGCAAGGAAATTAAATTACGATTGGTTAATTCATTCTGGAAGTCAGATATCCCAAAACCCGTAAAGTCCGAATCAAATGATTTCCTGGATCGTCTTTGGGCTAAATCACTTAGCTGATTTACATGGCGGATAGTATACTTTTCAATGGCGTATTTTGCAGATCCATAGCTATGCGGAGAATCGGGTTTTGCAAGGGGTATTACATCAATCGGCAACTGATGAAAATACCCATCTGCCATAACAACGAATGAGTTAATTTGGTTGCTGATAGACGCCAGATCTAAAAACTGACCCACCTCATATAATTTATTAAGATCGGTTTGACCCCGAATCATCCCGGCTATTGCTTCTTCAAAAAGGGTTTTATGATCATCCGTAATCTGTTTCTTTTCAATAGCTATACTATTTCTGGTTACGCGACTCACATAGTAGTGATCATTAATTTCGGTTATATGAAGCAGTTTTTGGCTGCTATTTAGTTTTCTCTGTAAACTCCATACAGGTATATTTTCAGGCTCTTCAATATCTAAATTTCTGGTCAACTCCCGACGCTGGGCATTTAACCGTTCAAGATCATTCTGCATCTGCATTCTTTCTGACCCTGAGGCTGTGAAAAGTTTTTTCCGAATACTATCCATCTGCTGATTGATTTGACGCTCTCTAGCCAGTTCTTCTTCAGTTAGCCGTGATGATTTCACAAGTGGATTTTCAACAAGTGCGGCATCATTAATCGTCTTCACATTATCAAGCAGCGTCAAGGCTTCTGCGTCGCGATTTCGTTCAAGCAGAAAATCCGCATATGATTCAAATAGATCCAGATACTCCTGCTCAACCATCCAGTAACCGGATTCAAAATCTGCAGAATTTCGGGCACGTTCCAGCACTAACTCAGCCGTTTGTGAGTAGAGCTCTTCAGACTCTTTATAATTGCCATCGCCTGAGCTTAGTTTTGCCTGCAGAGTTTTGGACTGCACAAGTTTCGGGAATTCAACCACGGAAATATCATGTGCTCGAAAATCCTGAAGCTGACGTCGTGCTTCTCGAATATTACCACTTAAATATTCAGTGCCAGCAATCTGCAGAATAATGTCTAAATAAGCCGGCGTACTTAGTTCCGTTGACCAATCAGAAA
>PWFZ01000174.1 GCA_003555185.1 Balneolaceae bacterium
ACAGGTGTTGGCATAACCGCAATTGGATATTTTACCGATGGTTCTACACAGGAAACGTTTTTTATAAATCCTCAGGAGACGTTTCAAGAATTGCAAACTACATGGGACTGGGCTGATTTAACTATGCTTTCAATTGGAGTAGTGAATACTAATCAATCACTTAGTTCCGATTATGAATTAACTCTTATCACAGCTCCACCGGATGATGACTTCATCACACAGAATTACCCTAATCCATTTAACCAAACCACAAGAATTGAATTTGCTCTCGATGACAGAAAGGATGTAAAAGTGGAAGTATACGACAGCATTGGGCGAAAAATATCCACCTTGCTAGATGGCACTATAGATAGCGGCTACCATACAGTCAACTTTGATGCGGGAGGTTTATCATCCGGAGTCTATTTTTACCGTATCACGACAGATCAGACAGCTATTACACGAAAAATGGTTTTGATTAAGTGATTTTTAGAACTGAATGGCGCAAAGCGAAAACATCTCCCCTTGAGGGGAGCCCATAATCATCGTTCAGATGATTTTGCGAGGGGTGTTATTTAAGGGTAGTAAATCAGTTCATATAAATTTTAATGGTTTGTGGGGACACCCCTCCAAAGTTTCGCTGAACGCTCACTTTAACTCCCCTAAAGGGGAGTTATTCCTCCATCGCGACCATTGCTGCGTGTTTTTCACTTCGTGGGTATCGCTCTGCTCGGAGCGCAGTCCCGCTCACACGGGGCGAATACCTTTGTTACCTTCGCGGTTATCCCCCTTCAAACGTTCAGCTATAATTTACAGTTCTACTTCGTAATCAACTGAAAAACCAGATGGTCGGCTATTCGTAATCCATCAGATGTAAAGGAAATGGTATCATCTTTTATAATCACATTATTTTCATCCGCTTGAAACTGAAGCCATTTCATTTGCGAATCACTGAATCTGTAGCCGTATCGATCCATTAAATGGTTGACAGACACTCCCCATTTAGTGCGTAGGCCAAGCATCAGTCTCTCCTCAGCCATCTCATGTAAATTTAGTGTTTCCTGCTCTTCACGTACATTCTCCCAATCCTGATTCAGGTAATCCTTCAGGCTTGATTGGTTTTTCCATCGTTCGGCTTTTTCATCATCAGGCCAATATAAAGAGTGAGCCGAAGGCCCTAACCCCAGATAATTATGATGTCGCCAGTAATTGCTGTTATGTATCGCCTCTTTTCCGGGCTTGGCAAAATTACTCACTTCGTACTGCTCAATTCCTGACTCTGAAAGCTTCTCCCGAACTAAATCAAAATGATTAGCCACGGTATCGTCACTCGCCGGTGTAACCACTCCACGCTCAACCTCTTTGCCCAGACGGGTCCCTGACTCAACCGTAAGTGAGTAAGCGGAAATATGCGGTGGGTTGAATGCCAAAAGCTGATCAATATCACGGCTCAGAATCTCCTCACTTTGACCGGGATTTCCATAAATCAGATCAGCCGTATATGAGGGGAAGTTAGCCAGTTGCAGGGCTTCCAACGCTTTTAATGCTTCTTTAGGATCGTGAGCGCGATGCATAAACCGTAAAATATCATCATCAAAAGATTGAACTCCCATACTGGCACGATCAACACCAAAAGTCTGAATCTGATTCAAATACTCCGGAGTTACATCATCCGGATTCATCTCCAGAGTAACTTCAATCGGCTTTAAATGAAAGGTTTTATCAAGTGCCGTAAATATACACTCCAGCTGATCCATCGTCAGCAAGGATGGAGTCCCTCCCCCAATATAGATTGTCTCAATGGTTTCATCAGAAATGGGATGTGAACCAAACGATTTTATCTCTTCCACAAGTGCTTCCACAAAAGGAGAGCGTAATTCCTGCTTCGTCAAAAAATAAAAATCGCAATAGCTGCAGGCCTGTTTACAAAATGGAATATGTATGTAAATTCCTGCCATATATTATTGGACTGATGAAAATTCTCTATTTGAAAGAAATGCTAATATTTAGCCGGATCAAGAAAAAGTGTGCATATAAAACAAATAACACCCACTCTGTTTCTACCCTTATTAGAGGCTGTGAGATTCTGTTGAACCAACAAAATCATGGATCATTCCATCGTGCTTTATTGCCACTGAAACACAGAAAAGTACAGAGCGTTCAGTGTATTTCTGTGTTTCAGTGGCATTTTCTCACAGCCTCATTAGGGGAGACTAATCAGCCGAATAGAACGGATTTTTATCATACTTATCTACCTGACGATACGCCCGCTGATATTTCACATAGTTTTCGGCGTACTTAGGAATAGAATCGATCTCTTCCTGGGTAAGTTTACGGGCTTTTTTAGCCGGCGATCCCATATACATATAACCGGATTCTAATTCCTTCCCGGGGGGTACCAGAGTACCGGCTGCAATAATAACATCTGAAGGCACAACCACTTCATCAAGAATTGTGGCATGAATTCCTACTAATACCCGATCGTGAATGGTGCACCCGTGAATCATCGCGTTGTGACCGATGGTAACATCATCTCCAATCTTGGTAGGTCCCGTTTCATTCATCACATGAATGGAGCTGTTATCCTGTACATTGCTTCGATCGCCTATTTTAATCCAGTTAACATCACCCCGAATGGTAACATTAAACCAAACGGAGCTTTCTGAGCCAAGGGTAACATCACCAATTAAATCTGCACTTGGAGCCACAAATACGGTATCATCAAACTTGGGAGACTTTTTTAAAAATTCGTAGATCATAGATTAATTCCGATACATATAGAGTTCAACAAGAGATTTCATCTGTGGGTATGTTTGTGGACTTTGTTGAATTTTTTGCCCATTCATAAAATAGGTCGGTGTTCCACCTACCGTGCGACGGATTCCTTCCTGACGATCTCGCTCCACTTTTTCTGCAATTTCTTCCGACTCCACATCAGCGCTGAATTGCTCCATGTCCAAACCTATTTCCTCAGCAAATCGTGTAAAATACTGATCAGCGTTCCCGCGTGACCATTCACTCTGGCTATCAAAAATCATTTCGTGCATTTCATCAAACTTCCCCTGATTACGTGCCGCCTCCACTGAATGAGCTGCTAACCGACTATACTCAAACCCACTTAATGGGAAGTGGCGGTAAACTATATCTACATTATCACCGAACTCCTGAACCAAAGGTTTCATCAGTTCATGGCCATGTCTGCAAGCCGGGCATTGATAATCACTATACTTAATAATTTCTACCTTTTGGGCGGTAGTCTCTCCTTGCGGTGAATTTGTGTTATCACTTAATCCATAATATAGTGTGCCGGCTCCTACTAATACAAACAGTGCCAAAAGTATATATTGAACGTTTTTATTTTTCATAGGTGTGGTATTCTTTTAACGAGTTTGACAGTTGCCGTGAAACAGATGCTTCACAAGAGACTAAGTTAAACAACGAAATTCCGTAAAGAAATTACGTTGGGAATATTTCATTTAAAATCTAAGTCCGATCCTAAGGTAATAATTACGAATTTTGCAGTTTACTTTTATATGCCATGGCATAAATTTTCATCTGCTTAATCATTGAAGCCAGTCCGTTTGATCGCGTTGGGGAAAGGTGCTCCTGCATTCCGATTTCTTTAATAAACGAAGGGTTAGTCGTTAAAATCGTATCTGGATCTTCACCGGAATAGAAGTTCACCATCATGGCAACCAAACCCTTGGTAATTGCAGCATCGCTGTCTGCATTATAAATGATTTTATCGCCTTCAATATCCGTAGTCAACCATACCTGAGACTGACAACCCCGTACCAGATTTTCTTCAACTTTGTGCTTTTCATCCAATGGAGAAAGCTTCTGTCCCATTTTTATAATGTGCTTATACCGCTCCTGCCAGTCAGAAAGTGACTGAAATTCACGTATAATTTTATCCTGTTTTTCTTCAATATTCATACTACAAAAATCACTATTTCAGAATTAAACTCTTTAAAAATGAGCTTTAATAAACTTGAGAGCTTTGCATGATAACAAGTTAATCAAGCATCGAACGAATAAGAAATCGTTTAAGTCTGCTCATTAAATGGATACAAAAGATAAGAAAAAAATAGGGCTGAACAGATATTCAATTATTAATAACATTCAGCCCAATAACTGTCCTCAAAAAAAATATTACTTTCTTTCTGATGATAATTCTGTTGATGTTGCACCTTTGATGGAATTTACTTTTGATTCAGAATCATCCCAATCCGGCTTCGCGTAATCGATTACCTCAATGTATTCACCGGTTTTACTTTTAATTCTGAACTGCTCAGTGTTAGGCTTTCCTTCAAGAATAACATGAAAATGATTAATAACTTTTTCTATGTCATCGCGGTGGATAAAATCAGCTAAGTTCAGACCTGAAACTTCCGAAACCTCTATACCCGTAATTTTTGAGAACGTATCAGATACATAGTCAAAACGAAAATCATTATCTGAATCCTGAATTACTTTATAGGTAAAATCGGTAGTTTTATCGAATACGCGTGAAAAATCTTTGTTACGTTGGTTTAGAATATTCATTATGCGTTTTTTCAAAGATTTATTTTGAAAAGCAATACGCGCAATTTTCTGTCCACTTGATGTCAGAAGCCGGGCTTTAGCCTCAACCTCAATCGGGTTACTTTTCTTGTTTGTAAGAGTAAGATCATACGTAATGTCATCGAAATCACTTGGTTTAAATTCATCAAACCGGTGACGGAATGTCTCCACTTCTTTATCACTTAACAAATCCCAAAGCTTCATCTTCTTGAGTTCTTCATCATCAAACCCAATCAAGTCTCTGAAAGCTTTATTTGTCGTTACAATATTTCCCTGTTCATCAACATCAATAAGAGTTTTTTTGGACTCTTCTGCCAGCTTATCAAACTCTATTTCGGTGTCTACAACTTTTCGCTCTGAACGCTTTCGCTCTGTAATATCATGCTGATATGAAACCCAATGAGTGATTTCTCCTTCCTTATTAGTCAATGGATGAATATCCCACTGATTTATAAATTCTGAACCATCTTTACGATAGTTAACGGTATGACCAAAAAATGCCTGACCATCTTTTAACCGCTGCTTCAGTTTATCCAAAACAGCACGGTCCGTTTTTTCACCCTGTAACATTCTTGGAGTATTACCGATAGCTTCTTCCCGGGTATAGCCGGTCATTTCGGTAAAGCCATCATTAACATATACAATTTTAGGCCCTGGTTTTTCAATGTCGAGAGTGGTAATTACTATCGAGTCATAATCACTGCGAATTGAATCTTCTAATAACGACAAATATTCCTGATACTGATCTCTTTCTTCCTTCAACTGATTTACTAATTCTGTAAGCTCGCTTTCGGCTTGCTTGTCGCTTACATATTTCGAAATCAGATTTAATATTTTCTTATACATGGTTGGGTATTTATTATTGTCGTTCTTGTCCTGTTCACAAAAATGCCACGATCTTATTTCCGTGGAATATGTAAAAAGAAGATTGAAAAATATAATCGCTATCTGCCAAAACAAAGATCAGCAGTTATAAAATTCCCGTGAACAGAAAAAATTCGAACGTACCGATTCCCCTTAGAAATAGACGGCAAGCTTATATAAATCAGTTATTTAGTTAGAATAACTTTTAATAATTCACGAGAATTTATTTAAAGAACTGAAATTAATTAGCCTTTCAGTATAATTTTTGAGATTGTTTGCAGCTGCATGTTTGATGTACCTTCATAAATCTTACCGATCTTTGAATCCCGGTAGAATTTTTCAACCGGATACTCTTTTACATATCCATATCCGCCAAACAGATCAATCGCCATTGAGCTTAAATTTTCTGCCACTTCAGAACTGTAATATTTAGCCATGGCTGCTTCTTTAAGGAATGGTTGTCCTGCTTCTTTTAATCTTGCTGCGTTATAGACCAATAATCTTGCGGACTCTAATTCCGTAGCCATTTTTGCAAGTTGAAACTGAACTCCCTGGAAGTCTGAAATAGCTTTGCCAAATTGCTTCCGCTCCTGCGTGTAAGCAAGGGCTGCATCAAGTGAACCCTGTGCAATTCCAATCATCTGTGCGCCAATTCCAATTCGCCCTTCATTCAGCGTTTCAATGGCTACTTTATATCCCTTACCTACTTCTCCAAGAATATTTTCCTTCGGTACCCGAACATCTTCAAACAAAAGTTCACAGGTAGAACTCGCTCTAATTCCCAGTTTATTCTCTTTTTTAGAGATTGAAAACCCGTCCATTCCCCGCTCAACAATAAACCCTGTAATGCCTTTATATCCGGCTTCAGGATTGATATTAGCAAAAACCAGAAATACATCCGCTTCATTTGCATTGGTAATCCAAAGTTTTGTCCCGTTTAACACATACGCATCGCCATCTTCTTTTGCAGAACATTTAAGAGCAAATGCATCACTGCCTGAACCTGCTTCAGATAAGCAGTAGGCTCCAACTTTTTCGGTAGCAAGCTGAGGTAAAAATCGCTCTTTAATCTCCTCTGACCCCCATCGGATGAAAGCGTTGTTTACAAGTGTATTTTGCACATCCATAAATACACCCACAGATGCATCCACTCGTGATATCTGCTCAATCGCCACAATACTCATGAAAAAAGAACCACCCGCTCCATTGTACTTTTCGGGAATTTCAATTGCCATTAATCCCATTTCAAAACATTGCTTAATCAAATCGGGATCTAACTTCGCAGCTTCATCCATTTCATGAACTTTCGGCTGGATAATGTTATCGGCAAAATCACCGGCTGCATCTTTCAGCATTTGTTCGTCTTCGGTAAGTTGGGTCAACGGATGAAGTTTAGTCTCTGCAATTGGCATATCAATAACTTTAATGATTTGTTAACTTTAGTTTCTTTGCGTTGAAGATACAAATAAGGAAGCGCTTTTTCCTCGCTTTATGTTTAGGTTCAAAGACGGTTCCTTTTTATGTTTGTTTCAAATAGATTAACACCAAATTTACTACTATTGTGCCCAAAGTTTTGAAAAATAAAAAAAACCTGTTTTCTGAATTCCCCTCCACTTCTATGGAAGAGTGGGAATCTTTTCTCAAGAAAGATTTAAAGGGCAAAGACTATCGGTCTGCCCTGAACTGGGAATCACTCGAAGGAATTAG
>PWFZ01000438.1 GCA_003555185.1 Balneolaceae bacterium
CTTTCGGGATCTTCCGGCTCAACATTAGTTGGACATACTTTTACTTCTGCGCCCAACGCCCGCAACAGATCAACCTTTTCCTGACTCTGTTTATCCGTAGTTGTAAAAATGCATTTGTATCCCTTAACTGCCGCAGCCAGTGCAAGCCCCATCCCGGTATTTCCTGATGTTCCTTCGATAATGGTTCCTCCGGGCTTTATCAATCCCGCTTCCTCTGCATCTTCAACCATCTTTAGCGCAATACGATCTTTAATGCTCTGACCGGGATTTAGATACTCCACCTTTGCAGCAACTGTTAACGGCAGATCAGCAACCACTTTGTTCAGTTTCACCAATGGTGTATTGCCAATTGCTTCTAATATTGAATTATGAATCATAGTATAAGGTCGTTTCACTATTAAGCTTAAATTTTTGTTTTAACAAAGATAGTAAAAAATGTCGGGTGATTTTGAAGCGTATTTCCATGTAAAATTTGTATTTTCAAAAAATGTCATCATTAAAAAAGATTTACAATTCAACCGCTTCCATTTCATCTCTGCTATTAGGGTTTTTTCTACTGCTTTTTGCATGGGGTGGTAATGCTAATTCAACGAAATCCAACCAGCTGGATCTAACCACTGTGGATACCATACGGGTTCTCCTTTTTGATACAAATCCTCCCGGTACGATTCAAATCAATCCGATAGAGAGTTCTCTTTATTTCTACATAGATGATGAAAAAATTGAGATTTCACCAGAAGATGGACGCGTAGAAATTCAGAGAGAAAATAATCAACTGACGTTGAATGCAGGTCGACAGACATATCAGACAAAAACCCTGAAAGTTGTAAATGAACATGGATTAACTCAGGTACAGTCTGATCGGTTTAGAAATCGTATGTACCGCGGTGATTTTAATATCGACCCTCACCCATTACGTGAGGCGCTGCAGATCATCAATTATGTGCAGCTCGAGGATTATGTGGCATCTGTTGTGGGAAGCGAAATGAACTTCACCGAATTTGAAGCCTTAAAAACCCAGGCTGTGGTTTCCCGAACCTATGCGCTGTGGTCTATCCAGGGATCTCCTTATCACAATTTCGATCTTAAAGATTTCGAAGCCAATCAGGTTTATCTGGGAGCAATCCCAACTAAACCCTGGTATCTGGACGCGGCATTGTCTACGGATGGAGAAATTTTAACATGGAGTGACAAATTGATTTTAAGCTCATTTTCAAGCACATGTGGCGGAGTAACCAGCAATAATGAAGATGTGTGGAGCGGTCGGTCACTGCCCTACCTTCGATCTGTTTCGGATCATGACATGTGTTCAATATCGCCGCATCACCGCTGGGATTTTGAGATTGAGCTGAGCGAATTAAATACAATACTTGATAACCGATATGGTTTTAAAGCAGTGGAAACGTCCATGGATCGTGATAATATGGGACGCGTAAAAAATATCACATTTTTGAATCGTAATAACCGGGAATTGACATTCTCAGGAAATGAATTTCGACTACTAATAAACCGAAATTATACACCGCTAAGCATTCGAAGCACCCATTTTAGCTGGCATGAAAATGGGGATACGATTCAAATATCAGGAAAAGGTTTGGGACACGGTGTGGGTTTGTGTCAGTGGGGTGCAAAAGGATTTGCGCAAAACGGGTGGGATTATAAAGATATTCTATCCTTTTACTTTAGTGGCACAAAAATTAAAGACTACATAAGTATAAGAGAATCATCAGGGTACATTAAGTTACATAAGTAGATATATGTTTTTTGAAGCATCACAACCACCATCCATTTTTGCATAAAAATTAAAAACCCAATGCCTTTGAAAGAATGTTGGTGGAGATATCACAATCAGCGGAGATAACGTAGCAGTAAACGTGTTTATCCAGGAATGAAATAAAATACTCTGATTTCATCTTCAGTTACTGCTACCAAATCATATTCTTTTTGCAAACATTGAATAAGGTGCTCAATACATTCATTATCACCATCATCTACTACCTGACTAATTGGCTTTTCTTCAACCTGTTTACATTCATAATAAACGATTTTTTTCGCCATTTTTATCTCTCACTTATTTATTGAACTGAAGCTTGACTGAATAGTAATTTTAAGGTAGCTAATAAATTTCGTTTTTGAATGATATGGAACAGGTAAATGATTACATACTTCTCTCATTATAGTTGCTATTTTAACTACCTCATCTGCTTCAACAGATATAAAATCATATCTTGATGTTATGGGTATCAATCCTTCCTTTTTTAAAACACAGTTAAAGGAAGTACTGGAAACCTATAGGCACCATTCGTACCGACAGGTTGAAAAAGGATTATAAAGATATTCTATATTTTTACTTTAGTGGTACAAAAGTCGTAGATTTCCACTCCATCAAATTACAAATAATTGAACTGCACATATAACCAATGTTTTTAGAGCAAGACAAACCAAAAGACTATGATTGCGGATATAACCTTGATCTGATGATCCGGGCGATACCCAGAATTGAAGACCATAATGAGAGAGTACAATATGCCAAACGTGTGGTCGGACTCATAAAACAGAGCCATCCTAACTGGGTAGAAAAAAACGGACAGAGCAAAATGGCGTGGGACTACTTCTTTGAACTGGCTGAATTCAACCCTAATGATCACGGGATTAAAAACCCATTTGATTCAGGTGACGTAGACGACGCAAAGTAACATGTAACCCGAAGCTCCCGCTTCGGCTTAACTAATGGCACTAAACTGAAAACACCTCTTTCTCTAATACTTCCGGACGGGGACGTCCGGGTTACGTAACCCAATTCTCCCTCTTCGATACCATTTTTCTTGATTTGGCACATTGCTCTAATTCGTTACAACACATAGGTTCATTTCTTTTTCGCACGGAAAAACATTTCACCTTTTTACTTTGCTTTAACAAACTTTCAATTTATATTGAAAGTAGTTGATTGATAAAACCAATAAATTGTGATGAACAGTCAAACAACCGACAAAGACCGCTCTACTGAGTTTATCGAAACTCTTGAAAGCAATGAATTCACCTCTTTTTTACACAGTCTTTCGTTTCAGGATTTTTCTGATGATTCGAAATGGATTTCTGTAACTTTGCCAATTCCCGGTATAGATCCGCTCGCAGCGCTGGAACTGGATAGCGATCATAAGGAGAAATTCTACTGGGACCATCCTGAACAAAATATTTCTATCTCTGCCGGTGGCAAGGTTACTGAACTGAAGGCAACCGGAACAGAACGCTTCAATGAGATCGCTGAAAAAACAAAAGAGATCAAGAAAAACATTGCTTCATTCAGCTCCATTAAACACTCAATGGCAGGCCCCCTCTTTTTAGGCGGGTACTCCTTTGGTGATCACAATATCAGTCCGGTCTGGAACCGGTTTGGGGCGGCTCGGTTTATCCTCCCCGAATGGATGCTCATAAAAAATGGTAATCTGCATCTGTTAACGCTTACAATTGAGCGTGGCGAGAAAAAGATACATGATATCTATCAGGAAATTATAGAGCGCGTTACGGCTTTTTTAAATCTTGCGGGAACCATTGAACACAACGCTCCCAAAAGAAAAAGACGCTCGAACATTGTTTGCAGTCTGCAAAACCCGGAAGATAAAGTCCGATGGCTTAGCAACGTTGAAAAAGCGAAGAAACTGATCAGCGAAGGGGAATTTGAGAAAATTGTACTTGCACGAAAAGTTACAGTTGAATCAAAATACCCTCTTAATCCGTCCGTGATGGTGCATAAACTGCGCCAAAAATATCCCGGGTGCTATAATTTTTTAATTCAACTCGATTCGGATACTTCGTTTATTGGAGCCACTCCGGAGAGACTTGCCTCATTCGAAAAAGGCACTTTTCTTACTGAAGGGTTGGCCGGAAGTACATCTCGCGGAAAAACAGCATTGGAAGATGCATCTCTCGCTCACTCATTAATGGGCAGCAAAAAAGACCGCATCGAGCATCAGTTTGTGGTTAGGGCGATCAATGATAATTTAAAGCCCTACAGTCTAAGGGTTGAACATCCCTCACAGCCACAGGTTAAAAAGCTGCAGAATGTTCAGCATTTGTTTACTCCTATTTCTGCTTCGATTAAAACAGGGATTCAAATTCATGAGCTGATTCAAAACTTACACCCAACACCTGCCGTTGGAGGTTTTCCCCGTGATGAAGCCACACGCTACATTCAGGATATTGAGCGAATTGAACGCGGATGGTATTCTGCGCCCGTTGGCTGGTTTAATCTAAATGGGTCCGGCGAATTTGCCGTAGCTATACGAAGCGCACTTCTGCATGAGCAAAAAGCACACCTTTACGCAGGCTGCGGAATTGTGGCTGACTCAGATGCGGAAACAGAGTGGAACGAAACACTGTTGAAGTTCGAGCCTATGATGGATGCCATTAATCAGTTGGATGAGCTCTATGACTAACCATCTTAGATGGACGTCTGCAATTGCCAATTCGTTATATGAACAGGGAGTACGCCACGTGGTTCTCTCCCCCGGTTCACGATCTACACCTCTTACACTGGCATTCGCTAATCACCCCGGATTTGATAAAACCGTTGTTTTAGACGAACGTTCTGCGGCATTTATTGCACTCGGCATTGGAAAGGAATCAGGAATTCCCGCAGTACTTATTTGCACTTCGGGGAGTGCCGCCGCCAATTACTATCCTGCGATTATTGAAGCAAAGGAATCGGGTGCACCACTAATTGTGTTGACGGCTGACAGGCCACCCCATCTGCGCGGAATTGGAAGCTCACAAACCATCGATCAGATTAAGCTTTTTGGTGATCAGGCTGTATTCTTTCATGAGTCCGGTGAACCGGTAGATCAGGAAATTGACATCCAAAGAATTTCACTTGCGGCAAAGCAGGCGGTAAACGATGCGATTCGAATCGGAGGAGCATCACACATAAATCTGCCCTTTCGAAAACCGCTTGAGCCTACCGAGGACCAGCTTGATGATGCGATCGAGAGTATGTCCAAAGCTTCATCGGCTAAACATACTAAGCCAGCTGAAATCAGCCGAACGGTTCATTTTAATGAAGAGCTTTCAACGCTTTTCAATCAGTCAGAAAAACCGCTGATTATTGCCGGTCCTGCGAATCATCATCAGTCACTTGCCAAATCAGCCATTGAATTGCGAGATAAACTTTCTGCACCTTTCATTCTGGAACCGGGTTCAGCACTTTCCCTGGAAAATGGACTATTCCGGTTTGAACAGTTTTTAAGAAACAAAGAATATCTGAACTCTCTGAAACCGGATCTGATCATTCGAATTGGAGATCAACCGTTTACGAAATCACTGTTAACCACTATGGATGTTTGGGCTGATGTGGATGTCATTCATTTCTCAGGACGTGAGGCGTGGCAGGATTCGGCAATGAGTACAAAGCATCGATTTGTGATGGATCCCAACGATACAGTCGATTTTGCATCTATCGAAAAGAAACCGGCTACGGATTGGCTGAAGAAGTGGGAAACATTAGAAAAGTACTCGGAATTGACTTTACAGGATTGCTTGCAAAAAAGCCCTCAATTAAGTGATGGACACGTTTTTAATCACATCAGCAACCAATTTTCTGATAAGTGGAACGTCATGATTTCCAACTCACTGCCCGTGCGGGACATGTCTCTTTTTGGAAAACCAACGGCTACCCAATTTGTAAATCGCGGAACAGCCGGAATCGATGGAGTTCTGTCTACCGGAGTTGGAATTTCAAGATCATCAAAAAAGCCAACGCTTTGTTTGATTGGTGACCTGGCTTTTCTGCACGACTCCAATGCACTACTCACTCTTCAAAAAGTAAAGACGCCATTTGTGGTGATGATCATTAATAATCAGGGCGGAAATATTTTTCGAATGCTCCCGATTTATGATCAAAACAGATCCAATTATAATGAGTTTTTCGAAACGCCGCAGAATGTAGATATTGAACATCTGACCAAGGCACATCCAATCGATTATCAAAAAATTGATACGTTTGAAGAGCTGAAAAAGCTGACGTTATCTACCGATATGTCAAAACCGTTAATCATAGAGTGCGTAACGGATTCTGACGAAAGTATGCGCATTCGCAAAGAACTTTGGGGGTAGAACTATGAGGTGTATCGCAAATGGTTCGAGCTACTACCTACAGATACATCAAAACAAATCTGACCTCCTCTACCTGATTCTGTTCCACGGGTTTATGGGTTCCGGAAATGTTTTTGAACCGCTGATTGATTCACTTTCAAAGTTTTGCAATCCTGTAACTATAGATCTGAAAGGTCACGGTAAAACGACCGCAAAACCAACACCCAAAGAGTTCGATACAGCCAAACAGGTAAGGGAACTGCACTTGGTTATTGATCGCCTCCAGCTTCCGAAATTTTTTCTCTATGGATACAGCATGGGCGGACGACTTTCACTCCAATTTGCTTTAGAGTATCAATCCTCAATAAAAGGATTAATTCTCGAAAGCACTCACTGTGGGATATCTGATATCGAAGAACGGAATAATCGAACAGAAACGGACGAAAAACGGGCGCAGGAAATCGAGCGAGATTTTGAAGGTTTTCTGTCAAACTGGACAAAACTACCGCTTTTTCAGGGAAACTCTGATGCCCCCACAGACTACCTGAACATTATGAAAGAGCAAGATGCCTCATTAATAGCTTCATCACTCCGGGGTTTTGGCGCCGGAAAAATGCCGGCTGTTTGTGATCACCTTTCTGCCTTCGATTTCCCTATTGGTCTCATTGCAGGTGAAAAGGATCAAAAATATGTTGAAAAGATGACGGAAATGGCTCAACTTTGCCAACATTCTGAACTCGAAATTATTGACAACGCTGCCCACAGGGTTCACGTTGATCAACCCGAAAAGCTAACTCAATTTTTAATACACTTTATTCAAAAACATCATGGCTGACTGGAAAACGGTTAAAGAGTACGAAGACATCACCTACAAAAAGAGTAATGGCGTTGCGAGGATTGCGTTTAATCGGCCGGAAGTTCGAAATGCGTTTCGTCCCAAAACTCTGTTTGAGATGGAAGA
>PWFZ01000417.1 GCA_003555185.1 Balneolaceae bacterium
ATACAAGAACATCGGTACTTCCCGATAATCACAGTCCATATCATAATCTTTCACCCACGAATTAATTTTTTTCAATGCTTCAATTCGGGAGTTTGCCACCTTTTTAACGGTATCAATATCGTATTTTGCCAAAAGTGAGGAGAGTAATTGATCAATCGTTAAATACAAATTTCCGGTGCTTGAACTCGTCGCTACTCCACCTATTATTTTGCTTTCTAGTACAACTACTTTCAATCCCAATTGTGCCAGCTGGAGTCCTGTAGAGATTCCAGTAATTCCCCCACCGATTATAGCCACATCGCAAGTGGTATCATTTTTTAGTTTGGGATAATCTTTTTTGGTTGAAAATTGATTCCAAATATTATTATTAGCATTCATAGCGGGAGTCACTCTTTTTTAAGGTTTGAAAGGGTTAATACTAGCTCCTATCCATTTAATTATTGTTAGGCAGACCATCTAAAAATGATGATACCCCTGCATCTCTTGCTGTATAAAAATGTCCCGGATAAGCTAATCTCTCCGGGACGTTTTAAACTGTATATCGTTTTGTTCCGGCTTGATCAAACTCTTTGGGTGGATCTCTTCGGCGCCCGCTGAGGAACCTTATCAGTCATCAATCCTGTAACAACTACTGCAAGACCCAGAATTAAATGTGGCCAGAATACAATATTTACAAATCCAAATAACCACGGAGATATGGCAAGTATTAAACCACCTGCTATATCCAATCCTAAATGAGTTCTCATGGAAATATTTGGCGAGGCACCGTACTCATAGTCTGTAAACATGCTGTATAAAATAACGGCAATCCCTATAATAATCGGCAGCCACATCGCCACCCCTCCGGTGGCAAAGCCCAAGACGAATGGTGATAATACTAGCACTATACCCATCAGGTAATCCATTAAACCGTGCGTTTTGGTTGCGATCATAACTCCTCCTTGATTAATTGTATTTTGATTTCTGTTTAATTGTCTCTTGGCACTGAAGAGGGGGGAATCCCTCCTTATTTTTTACCTGCTTATTTACTTATTAATGAGAAGTTCTCAACTTTATTGCTCTTTTCCGTAGCATTTTACTGATTAAAAAGTGCCTCTCTATAAGCCTAAAGTTCCTGATATTTCACTGCAGCTTCATCCGTCTTTTTGGTAAGTACGTTTCTAGATAGTTTAGATTCGCTTTCATACCCTTTTTGAGATTTATGCTGTCCGCTTATAGGTTTATCAGGCAAGAAATAGTTGTCCAGTTTAAACATCGAAATTGTGAAATCGGGTGCAAGCACCTGTAAAAGCGAAATTAATTTTGCAGGGAACGTTAAAACCAAAGTTTGATCCCCTCTTTTAATTGCATTAATAATTCTGTTTGCCGATGTATCTGCGTTCATCGATATGCCGGGTAATGAATCTGCTATTTTAAACCATGCATACTCCTTTTCATGTTTCCCTTTTACATTAATATTTCGCGGGCTCCCGGTTCTCATCAAGCCGGGATAAACAGATGTAATTCTGATATTACGTTCATTAACCTCTGCGGTAACGCCTTTAGAAAGTCCTGATAATGCATGCTTGCTGATAGTGTAAGGAAGAAGATGCGGGTAGCTTATAATTCCTCCAACTGAAACGATATTCACAATTCTCCCTATTTTCTTCCTTTTCATTTCGGGCAACACTTCATTGATTAAATTTAACGGACCCCATGTGTGAACATCCATGGCTTTTTGAAAATCCTCTTCATCCATTAAATCCATTGGCCCCACCTGAACAATACTGGCATTGTTAATAAGTACATCAACAGTTCCGAGCTCAGCATTAATGCGCTGGATCAGCTGTTTTACCTGCTCTTTATCGGTGATATCACAGGGAACAGCAAGATGTTTCGATGTTATTTTTTCCAAATCTAGAGAAGCTTCTTTAAGTGATTTTTCTGATCGGCCACAAATCACAACTTTGCCACCCTCCCGGGCTATTTTCCTTGCCAATACTAATCCCAGTCCACGGGTGCCTCCGGCTATCAGAACAACTTTATTGTTCAGAGGAAATGTACGTCTTGCACGCATTATTGACTTACTTAGCAGATATGTACCTATTGCCAAAGCTGAGTAGGTACCAAGTTTATTTACCAGTTTTGAATATCTCATGATATAGTTGATTTAAATTCTCTCTCCATTTTTAATTTATACATGGAACATTATCAAATGATCCCTGCCTGTTAAACTTTCTTTAGTTTTTGGAACATGTTATACCGGTAGGCTTATAACTTATTATTCAAGAGATATCCAAATAAATAAGGAGGGATGTATGCCTGACGAAGACAGAATGGAACAAATCAAAAATGAAGATCAGTACGAAGCACTTCGAGACAAAGGAATGAGTAAAGAGAAAGCGGCACGAATTGCCAATTCTGAAAATGAGGCAAAAGGTGGAAAGCACAAGAAGTATGAAGAATGGACAAAAAGTGAGCTCTATGATAAAGTAGTTGAGGTGGGTATTGAAGGACGGTCTAAAATGAGCAAAGATGAGTTGATAGATTCATTAAGGAACCATTAAGCAGGAAAAAAGAAGAAAAAGGCAAAGCTTGATTGCAGCCGTTGATGGGCAGCTGAGCTGCCATTCCCCCTCCCCAGCGGAGCTACTGAAATAGAGTAAGCAGCTGAACATATCAACTCCAGAATAAAAAGATCCCTTCGCAGAAAAGGGATCTTTTCAGCAAATAAAACGGATGGTTAATGAGCCATTTCTTTTTGAACTATCTCTCGAAAGGCTTTAATCATTGCTTTGTTAAAGGCAGGAAGATCAGCCGGTTTACGGCTTGTTATCAGTTTGTTTTCAACCACTACTTCTTCATCAACCCATTCTGCTCCTGCATTAATTAAGTCGGTTTTTATAGAAGGATAAGAAGTTAGTTTTCTCCCCTTCAGCTCCCCGGTTTCAATTAGCAGTTGAGGACCGTGACAAATAGCGGCTATTGGCTTTTTGTCCATAAAAAACTCTTTTATAAACTGAACTGCCTGATCATTCATTCTTAGTTTATCGGGATTTAATACTCCCCCCGGCAGCATTAAACCATTGTAATTTTTGCTCTTGGCTTCCTCCAGTGGAACATCCACCGGATACTCATTACTCCATTTTGTATTATCCCATGCTCTTATGTGATTTTTATTTGGAGAAACAATATGCGAAATAATTCCCGCTTCCTTCATTGCATTTCGCGGGTCGCTTAGTTCTACCTCTTCAAAGCCATCTGTTGCAAGTATGGCTATTGTTAAATCATTTAACTCTTTCATATTCTTGATTTTTTGATTTTGATTCTCTGTTTATGGGGGAGAAATCCTGTTCTTTTATTATCACCTCTCCCTTATCCATTTTTAGAGAATTATTGAAGAAGTGTTCCCCACTAAACCTGATTAATGGTAATTGTTATCCATCCGCCAACCGGTAAAAATATCGAGTTGATTTAGAACTAATCGCAATTGAAATATCAGTTCAAGCACCTTCCCATTTTGAGCTGCATCCATCAGATTAAGACCGGGCAGCACGTCGGTCATTGACTTGCAAATATTTTTATACTCTTCTTCATCAATGTGATCAGGAGATGGATTTTTAAGATGTCCCTTAAGGTCTTTTGAAAGATGCTGTTTTACAATTATGAACATAAGCTCATATGCAACTTTACCTAATTCCTCGGCTATGTTTGTAAGACGTTTAAACCTCTTATCGGTTGATAGTATTTGAGTTGCTATAGCCATCTGTGAGATAGAACGAATCATAAATTCAGGTGAATATATTGGATCTTTAGATCGGTAAAAAAGGTCCAATATCGGAAACTGATGCATCTTTTGATGAATTGTGTGCATGGAGATAAGTAAGGTTTGCAACCTCAGGCGCAGGTCTTCCGGTTCTTCATTTTTCAGCGAACGAATAATCGCATCAACCCCATAACCGCTTCGACCTGTTTCTGCCCACAATCGAAGAGACAGCGCATTCCGATCAGAAACACCGGATACAATACTTATAAGATAGGTTATAATGCCTGTTAATAATGCAAACCCCAGTGCCGCCTGGATAACCGCGGTGATTTGTAATGCTCCACTCAGAGGTGTTATGTCTCCATAACCGAGTACCGCTGCGGTTATTCCACTAAAATAAAGAGCATCAACAAACCCCAAAACATCCCATTCGTCAGATGCTCTGAAATATTCGAGATATGGCCAATAAATAAATGTAAAGCCCAAAATATATAGCCCAATCCAAACTGCAATAGCGGCTACGATCATTGCAGGGCAAGACATCGCAACCACATTGCGACGGTAGCGCGGGCGAAACCGAATGATTCTCATTGCAGCCTTCCAAACTACCCGAAAAATAGCCCCTGCAATTACTCCATCAGTATCAACATGTAGGACAGTCAAAATTATGTCACAGACAATAATCAGAACAAGTATTACCCCAAACAGTGCGATCAACCAACTTAAATCTACCATTATTTCACCTATTTGTTATAGTTGCCAAAAAAACCACCCGGTTGTTACAACAGTCCCAAATATTAACCAGGTCATATAATCGCCAACATGGCCGGAGTGCAAATTACGAAGCATAGCCAAAGGGCCGCGTCTTATCCTACTGGTATCAAAACGGCGTGATGCAAATATCACCCCTGAACCAACTGCAAAGAGGCCTGATGCTATTCCTTTGGCTAAATAATCTATTTTCCAGAAATCCTGAGTCGCAGTTTTCACGAATTGCTCTTTTTTATCAAAAATGACCAAATCGACATAGGCAGACCGATTAAAATCTCTTTCTGCTGCTCTTTCAATACCGCCCGTTACCTGTGGGGAAAGAGTGATAAATACACCTGCAATAAGAAGAATGCACGGGATAGCAGACATATAAAAGAATCCGCCTTTTTGAATGGTTTCTTTTGAACCTTCATGGACATAGACTGGATCTTCATCATCCGGTGTTGTGCTGCTGCCTACACGAACTGTAAAGCGAATCACCGCAGCTCCGGTTAATGCCGCTGAGAAGTAGAGGATGTATATAATCCATCCCAAGCCAATGTCTTTTAACCCCTCTTCAATCAGCACCTTGCCACCATACAACCCCGAGGGAGGAACTCCGGCCAGTGCAAGTGCGCCAACCACTAACATCGCTGTTAAAATCCAAGACTTACGACTCAATCCTGATAGTTTCCCGGCAAATATTGTTGAAAATTGATGCAGTATTACCCCTGCAATAAGGAAAAGAGACATTTTAACGGCAGCATGCCCCACAACATACAGGCTAGCACCTGCTAAACCATTTGTATTTAATACGCCAACCCCTACCGCTGCAATTCCGATATGGGCAATTCCCGAAAATGCCAACAGCCGTTTAAGATGGTTTTGCGCAATGCTCATAACAGCACCAATAATTGCCGTTAGAACTCCGGCAGTGATTAATAGCGTTGGGAACATTTCTATATTAATTGCGGGAACATCAAGCAGGAGTCCGCTCAGTCTTGCTATTCCATAAAGTCCGGCCTGCATAAGTACTGCTCCGAAAAGGCCGGCATGTGGAGCAGGGGCAACAGAATGTGAATCGGCATGTGCAAAGTGAAATGGAAATAGAGCCGTTTTTACAGCCAAACCGGTTATAAGTAAAGAAATAGAAATCCCAAGAGCCGGTGATGCCGGCAAATTACTAAGCCGATCAGCTGCCTGTGCAATATTTGGAGTATCTACCAGGCCGTACATCATTGCAGAGCCCATCAAAAAAATAAATGACCCTACTGTTGCCACTACTGCTACGTTGAAACCTGCCTGTATTGGAGCTTCGTCCCTAATTTTAAAAGCGGTAAGGATATAAGAACAGATTCCCATCAACTCCAGAAATACAAACATTGTAAGAAGGTCTCCGGCCAGCACAAATCCGGAAAATGCACCCAGAAATATGAGCGTCAGAATATGCATAAAAGAACCTATCGTCTCATATCTCTTATAGATAAAAGCCAGGGCGGCCGTTGTGAGTACGGCAGTTATAAATATAAATCCTGTTGATGTCGCGTCTGCAACAAGTGTAATTCCTATTACTGTGCCTTCACGTGGTTCCCAACCGCCTACCCAATGAATTACAGGGGATTCTAAAGCGTAAAAACAAAGCACTCCGGCAAGAGTTGCCACCAGGGCTGCAGCAATTATGGAAATCCAATCTACAAATGTACGATAATCGGACAGTCCCGGGATTCTGTTAAAAGCTGCCGCTAAAAATGGAATCGCTATAATAAGTCCGGGAAGTATTTCTAATGCCATCATTTTTGGATGGAGTTAAGCTGATTGGGGTCGAGTGTCCCTAATCGCTTATGAACCTGAATAGCAATTGTAAGCAGAATCGCTACTATCGTTGCCCCAACTACAATATCGGTAAGTGAAAGTGCTTGCATCACCGGGTCTATGACAGACACTTCCGGGGATACATCATCAAAAATAGGTGCTGTAGCTTCTCTCCTGTATCCAATGCTAAGGAGTAGAATCCAAATACTGGACTGGAACACGCAAAGACACATAATAAGGTGGAAAAGGTTTCCACTGGTGGCCATTCCATAAAGGCCAATTATAGCAAGCCATACAACAACTATATAGGGAAGGAAATCTGTCAATTCAGTCATGGCTTCTCCTCTAGTTCAAGTAATTGGCTTTGAAGGTGAGATACGATCAATGCTAATGCAGCAGCAGCCTCAAACCCTACAAGGACGCTTAGAATTGGAATCATCCCCCCTGAAAAAAAATCACCGGGGCTTCCCAAGGGCAATATATTTCCGAACAAGCTACCTGTAAGAAATAAACCGACAAGGCCAGCTATTAAAACTCCCCCCATACCTATTGATTCTGTAAGATTCAGAATAACATTGTGTGCAATTTTTTCCTGTACATTAAAAAAGCCTGCCAAATATATCAGGATTAAAGCAGAGGCGATAATTACCCCACCCTGAAATCCCCCTCCAATTGTAAGGTGCCCACGAACACAAATATATAATCCATACATCGCCATGGGTGCTGCGAGTGCCA
>PWFZ01000435.1 GCA_003555185.1 Balneolaceae bacterium
AATAACCACGGGCTGCCTGAGTCCGGTGGCAGAACTTTACCCGGAAGACGAAGAAGAACGCCCTATTCCTATCTACCTTATTAGCCATGGCTGGCACGTTGGTATTGCCATAGAATCGACATACATATTAGAAAAGATGCCTGATCACGATAAAATGCCTACGGCAGAATATTTAAAATTTGGCTGGGGTGATGGCAAATATTACACAGAATCAGATGCCGGATTTGGTCTGTTACTCAGAGCGGCCTTATGGCCATCAAGAAGTGTACTTCATGTTGTAGGTATAGACATTCCACTGGATCGATACTTTATGGGAAGTGATATTATTAAAGTTCAAATCACACAATTGGGAGCCGATGAATTTGCAAAATTTGTATCCGACCGGTTTAGGCGGGATGATGAAGGCAATGTGCAGTTTAACTCAGAGGGGCTTTATACAAACAGTTCGTTTTTTGAAGCAAGAGGCCGATATTATCTACCAAAAACCTCCAACACCTGGACCGCGCGGGCACTTCGCAGAACCGGTTATCCCATCACGCCATTCTACTCGATAACATCAGGTAATGTAATTCAACAGGCAAGAAAGGACGGAGAGATCATTCGCCTGCGCTAAAACTTCGGGTCTGCTATTAACCCAAAGTAACGTCCAGAACCATCATCACACAAAATCCAATAACGGTTCCCAGTGTAGCCAAATCTGTATTTCCGTGTCGCTGTGATGTAGGAATAAGCTCCTCAACCACCACAAATATCATCGCCCCGGCAGCAAACCCCAAAGCGTAGGGTAATATTGGCTGAACAAAAATAACGGCAAGAGCACCAATAACGGCAGATGGAGGATTTACGAGTCCTGATAATTGTCCATAATTAAAGCTCAGCCCTCTGCTCACTCCTTCACCCCGAAGTGGCATTGATACAGCCATTCCTTCCGGTAAATTCTGAATACTGATTCCGATTGCAAGAGCGACGGCTGCCGCAACGGTAGCTGTGCCGGTTGGGTCTACTCCTATTGCAGCCGCACCAAACAGTACACCTACTGCGAGGCCTTCCGGTATATTATGAAGTGTAATGGCCATCACCAGCAACGTAGCTCTTCTCCATTTGGTTTTTACACCCTCCGCTTGTTCTTTAGGTAATCCCAGGTGGAGATGAGGAACATACGCATCCGCAAGCCGGATGGTAAAAGCCCCAACCAAAAAACCAATGGTTGCCGGCATCCACATTATTAATCCCATAGATTCTGCCATGGACATCGAAGGCTCTAAAAGAGACCAAATTGAGGCGGCAATCATCACCCCGGCGGCAAAGCCAAGTGCAAAATCCAGGAACCTGACACTCACCTCTTTTTTCATGTATACAACAGCGGCTCCAATTGCAGTTGTGATCCAAGCGAGTGTTCCTGCTAAAAAAGCCTGTGATACTGGTCCAAGCTCATAAAACCAACCGGGTAAAAATTCCATAAGTCACTTTAATTTAATTTAACTCACGAAAGGTACAATTTTTAGTGTAGACTAAAAAAATATTTGAAGTTGCTTTTTGATCGATGAATCATACTAATTGGTTCTTTTAATAGGGCTTTCTCAAGGATTGCAATCTTTACGAATAGCTCTCAATTAACAACCAAAATAGATTTAAATAAACTTCGGTAAATAAAGAAAATCTATCCTCCGAATTCATGATCAAAAGAGGAATAATCTGTATCTTTATAATCTGTCCTAAACAGTCTCAGGTCTTCAATAACTTTTTGTAATGGAAACCGTTTTAAGACAGGTATTGTTTCATCATTGAAATTGGATTAAATCACCTAACAGAATTTTTCGATAATGCAGATTCAGTTTAATAAAGAGCTCTTTTCTACCCGCCACATCGGTTCTAATAAATCTCAAATTAATGAAATGCTGGATGCCTGCGATGCGGAAAGTCTTGAGCATTTAGTTGGAGAAACGATTCCACAAAAAATTCGTCTTGACCGACCTTTAAATCTGCCACCGGCTTTAAGTGAAGATGACTATCTGGAGCAGATCAAACAGATCGCTTCCAATAATCAGATTTTCCGGTCTTTTATTGGAATGGGCTACTATGAAACGGTTACGCCGAATGTAATCCTGCGAAATGTACTGGAAAATCCGGGATGGTATACTGCCTATACACCTTATCAGGCAGAAATTGCACAGGGCCGACTGGAAGCCCTGATCAATTTTCAGACTGCAATTACAGATCTGACCGGAATGGAAATTGCCAATGCTTCTCTGCTAGATGAAGGTACTGCTGCGGCTGAAGCTGCTTCCATGCTCTATGGGAAACGAAAGGGTAAAAAACGAAAATCTGCACACAAATTTTTTATCTCTGATAACTGTCACCCACAAACTATTTCTGTACTAAAAAACAGAACAGAGCCGCTGGATATTGAGCTTATAATTGGCAGCCTTGATGATCTTGATGTTTCAGACTCTGAATTGTTTGGAATACTGGTTCAGTATCCCGGGTCAGACGGTGTGGTAAAAGATCACACAACACTGATTGAATCTGCTCACGAAAATAATGTATTTGTAACCGTTGCCGCTGATCTTTTAAGCCTGGCGCTATTAAAGTCTCCCGGAAAAATGGGCGCAGATGTAGTCGTTGGATCTTCACAGCGCTTTGGAGTACCAATGGGATATGGAGGTCCTCATGCCGCATATTTTGCTACAAGGGATAAATTTAAACGGCATATCCCCGGACGCATCATAGGCGTAACACAGGATGCTGAGGACAACCCCGCTTTTCGAATGGCCCTCCAGACACGGGAACAACATATCCGCCGAGAAAAAGCGACATCAAACATTTGCACGGCGCAGGTTCTGCTTGCTGTTGTTGCAGGTTTTTATGCCGTTTATCACGGACCGAAAGGAATACGAAATATTGCAGAACGTACCCATGGTTTAGCTAAGCTTGCATCTGCCGGACTCAAAAAGGCAGGTTATAAATTAGATCATGAGCATTTCTTCGACACCCTCTCAATTCGTGTAGATGATGAAAAACTGCTGAGTAAGATTCGTGAACGGGCGCTGATACACAAAATGAATTTCCGGTATGTTGGAAACAGTATCGGCCTCTCTTTTGATGAAAACAAGACACTGGATGATGTCCAGACAGTTCTCGATATTTTTGCCGATGCTGCCGGAAATGAGAACCAATTCAATTTAAAAGAAGCGTCGGAACTCATTAAAGTTGACTTCCCTGATAATTTGTCTCGTGAAGTGGATTATTTAGAGCATCCGGTTTTCAATCAATTTCATTCCGAGCACGAGATGCTTCGATATCTAAAAAAACTGGAAAATCGGGATTTAGACCTGACCCACTCTATGATCTCTCTGGGATCATGCACTATGAAGCTTAATGCCACTGCGGAAATGATCCCGCTTACATGGCCGGAGTTCGGAAAAATTCACCCGTTTGCGCCATTAGATCAGGCTAAAGGATATAAACAGCTTTTTGAGGAGCTTACGGAGTGGCTTTCAGAAATCACCGGATTTCACTCTGTCTCGCTTCAGCCCAATTCCGGTGCACAGGGAGAATACGCAGGGTTAATGGTTATTCGAGGATACCATATAGCCAATGGAGACAATCACAGAAAAGTAACGATTGTGCCATCTTCTGCCCACGGTACCAATCCTGCAAGTGCAGTAATGGCCGGTATGGACGTTGTGATCACTAAGTGTGATGAGCATGGCGACATCGACCTCGAAGACCTTAAAGAGAAAGTAGAGAAGCATAAAGACAATCTGGCCGCCCTGATGGTTACCTATCCATCAACCCATGGAGTTTTTGAGCAGGATATTCGCGAAATTTGTCAGCTGATTCACGACAACGGTGGATTGGTATACATGGATGGTGCAAATATGAATGCACAGGTTGGATTAACATCACCGGCACAAATCGGTGCTGATGTATGTCACCTCAATCTGCATAAAACATTTTGTATTCCCCACGGCGGCGGTGGTCCGGGAATGGGGCCCATTGGCGTAGTCGAAAAACTCACTCCATTTTTACCCGGTCATGATGTGATTCCAACCGGTGGTGAGAAAGCGATTTCCGCTATTTCAGCCGCTCCTTACGGAAGCGCAAGTATTCTTACTATTTCGCATGCGTACATTCGTATGATGGGATCAGAGGGGCTTACAAAAGCCACAGAGGTCGCAATTTTAAATGCGAACTACATTAAAGACCAGTTAAAAAATCACTACCCGATTTTATACACCGGCAAAGGAGGTCGTACTGCTCACGAATTTATTTTAGACATTCGCGGATTTAAGCAATCAGCCGGAATTGAAACGGCTGATATTGCAAAACGATTGATGGATTACGGTTTCCACTCCCCAACCATGTCATTTCCGGTTGCAGGCACCTTGATGATAGAGCCTACAGAAAGTGAGTCAAAAGTAGAACTGGATCGTTTTTGTGAAGTGATGATCAGCATCAGAAATGAAATTCGAGAAATTGAGGAAGGCAAAGCGGATACAGAGAATAATGTCCTTAAACATGCCCCTCATACAATGCGAGTGGCGCTTAATGATGAATGGACCCGTCCATATTCTAGAGAAAAAGCAGTTTTTCCAATCGCTGATCTTCGTTTCAATAAATTCTGGCCATCCGTTAGCCGGGTTGATGATGCTTACGGAGACCGTAATTTGATGTGTACCTGTGTACCCATTGAAGAGTATGCAGAGGGTCAGGAACCGGCTTCCGTCTGAGTATAACTAACTGTGATTTTTCGGAACATAATTTTTCTAAAATCTTAAAAAAGACTAATTATAATGTTCCACTGCTTGGGTCTATATTACGTGGACTAAAATCACAGTTAGTTTATATATCTCATGAAAAAGAAAATTGTTATCGTTGAAGACGACCGACTGTTGGGAACAGTCTTAAAAAAGATGGCTTCTGCACTCGGATTTGATGTTTTAGACATCGCACGCACAGGAGAGAGTGCAATTTCATCCATAAAAAAACATAGCCCCGACTTAGTTTTTATGGATATTTATTTAGCTGATGACATTTCCGGGATTGAAGCAATGAAAAGCATTCGTGAATATTCTAACGTACCGGTAATTTATATTTCAGCTCAATCTGATCTGCAAATACAAAAAGAAGCATCTTATATTGGGAATTCACGGTTTATGGTTAAGCCGGTAAACATGTCTGACTTAAAACTAGCCGTCAACGGAATGGCTGGCGCTGCTGCTTAAAGAAGGTGACTGTTTAGACCAGGAAGGAATTATCACGCCTGGGGTCGCTTTTTCATCAATAGCACGATCAGTTTTGAACTGATAGTTATTTTTTTGCAACTCTTTAAGTAATTCGAATACTTGTTCTCTCTCCAAATCCTGTACCACAAAAGACTTCCCATGGTCACCCGATGCAACATAAACCTGCAGCGTGCAAAGGTTACGATAACGCTGAATCCAGCTTTCTGAAACCGATACGTCCTGAATACGATCTCTTTTCACTATCGACGTTGTTTTTGACAGGTTTCGATTTCTCAGCACCATTGTTTCTTCATCCCACGCAACGCCGGCATCTCTATATTTGAGCCATCCCCATGCGATTGAAAGTATAGGCAGCAACCATATCCAGTTTGTAGGAAATAGTACCCAGTATATTGCAGCAGTAATTACCGAAAGCAGGAATGCAGATCTAAAAATATACCTCCTGGCTGCTCTTAACGGAGGCCTAAAACCATTAATACGTACATCATAAGATGGCAGAACTTCGTTTAGAAGCTTGCTTATTTTATTCCGTGAGATAAGCGGGAAGAGCATAATTGAACCCGTGCCCTTGTCATCACCATAGCCTGCACTTTCGAGGTGAACTGAGCCAAATCCAAGCGGCTGACGAAGCAATCCTTCGTTCACATAAATAGCCTGAATTCTTTTGTAGGGAACAGTAATTCGTTTCTTCTCAAAAATCCCTCTCGAAATGATTAACTCGTCTTCTTTCACTTCAACCTTGAAATCACCGTACATAAATAGGGTGCTGAAAAATGAAATTAACCAGGCCACAACCACAAATATTACTAATATTGATATAATTAGAAATGTGTCCGTTTGTGACGGGAGCATTTCAAAGAAATATTCAAAGACTTCCGATTCCCTTATTACAGGTTCTATTTGTGAAAAAAGTGTCCCGAGTATGGAGAGAGCAATACCAAACCGGCCCGATGTGGAAGCTGCTATAATCAGGTCTTTTCCAGGCAAACTGAAAATCTTACGCTTTTTTTGATCCTCTTCCTGTTCAGGTTCTTTAATTTCGTCTGCCCCGTTATCGCGAAGTATTCTATTTATTTCCTTTGCCTTCGCTTTGGTAACAGCTTCCAGTGATGCTGCCCGGGAAGTAGAGCCCGCCGTTTGGATATCAACTTTTACCAAACCGAACATTCGCTGAATCACTCCTGATGAGATATCAATGACCTGGATACGGTCTTTTGTTAAAAACAGATTCTTACGAACAAAAATACCGCTTTTAATTTGAAGTTCTCCTTCGTCAATTCTGTAGAGAAATCGCCACCAACCGGCAATTCCCATCACCAGCAATAGTGCAAAACCTCCGCCAATCCACCATAAAAAAGGAAATTCTTCTCTTTGCGCACCTACAAAAAGAAACACAAGGATAGTGATCAGATTTCCCCTTACCAGGCCAAATGCCCGTGTCAATGCTGCTATTGGGTGTTGTCGCTGAAACTCAAACATCGTCTTCTGCGAGTCGGGCGTGGGTTGAAATTTGACTTCGGACACGATTTGCAATCACGGTGTCGAGTGCAGGGATTTCGTGCGTTGTAGCTGCCGTAGATATGGTTACCGAAGAAAGGTTATACCACCGTAAGAGCGGTCCCTGCCGGGTGTCTACATGCTGAACACGATTGATGGGTATGAGTGTTTCCGTTCGCACCAATACACCTCTGATGAGATCAATTTCATTTTCATCAATGCTGTACCTCCAGTATTTCCATCTCAAATAGGGAATCCAGACTATAGATAAAATCCAAAATATAAATATACTTATT
>PWFZ01000021.1 GCA_003555185.1 Balneolaceae bacterium
AAATGTGCATATGGTATATTTAAAAAAGGAAACCGGATGATTGCCAAAACAGTGGGTATAGCCGGTGATCAGTTAACATGCAGAGAAATGGTTGCAATGATGTCTGATAAAATCGGAGAAGAAATTATCTACAATGAATTAACTCCGGATCAGTTTAGAAACCTCGGGTTTCAGGGAGCTGACGATTTGGGAAATATGTTCCAATTCTATCGCGATTTTGATGACGCCTGTAACACTACAAGAGATGTGGCATTTTCGAAAGAGCTTAATCCTGAGCTGAAGTCTTTTTCAATGTGGCTGGATAAATATGCAGCTGAAATTCCGATAGAGAGGGAGACATCAAAAGTCAGATGAAAAAAGACTTTTTAGCCAGAATTATTTCCTTTTCCGAAGCTTATGAAATGGCTTATCGGGTTTCTACACAGATAACAGAATCATCTGAACGGATTGATATAATCATAGGCATTTCGCGTGGCGGGCTGCCTCCGGCGCGAATGATCTGTGATTTTTTGAATATCAATACACTCACTTCGATTCAGATCAGGCATTATACAAGTGGTGGCAAGGAAAAGGAAAAGGTTGAAATTATTGACCCTGTTAATTTAGATCTCAAAGAGAAAAATATACTTATCGTAGATGACGTAAATGACTCAGGAAAAACACTTAAAGCTGCTTATGAGCATATAATAACATTTGAACCTGAATCGGTTAAAACGGCAGTTCTCCACGAAAAAGCAGACACAATCTTCGATGCCCATTATCTTGGTGAAAAACAATCAGAATGGAAATGGTTGATATACCAGTGGGCAGTGACAGAAGATCTGCTCGAATTTCTGGACAAAAACAATATGATACAGACTGATGAGGATGAAGCTATAAAATGGTTAGCTGAAAAATATGACCTGACAGTGGATAAAGATCTTTATAGAAAAATACTATCTATGAGAAAAAATTATCTCTGAATAAAAAAAATAAGAAGAAAAAGAGAGAGTCTTATGTTCGATTACACTGCTACGTACACCGATCAGTATCAGATCACAATGTCTCAGGTCTATTTCCACAAAGGATTACAAGAAGAGACAGCTATATTTGATTATTTCTTTCGGAAAAACCCCTTTAAAGGTGGGTATGTGGTATTTGCCGGTCTCGAAGATTTTTTAAACGCCGTAGAACATTTAAGGTTTGATGAAAAAGATCTTAACTACCTTCAGAAAGAAGGAATGGATCAGAAATTTTTGGACTACCTGAAAAATTTTCGTTTTCGGGGAACCATCTATTCCCCAAAAGAAGGCGATCTTACATTTCCCAACCGGCCGACTATTAGTGTGGAAGCCTCTATCATAGAAGCTCAACTACTTGAAACCCTGCTACTAAACATCCTGAATTATCAATCACTGATCGCCACTAAAGCAAGCCGAATGAGATTATCGGCAGGTGATCGCAAGCTTGTAGATTTTGGGCTGAGACGAGCTCCCGGAACGGGTGGTTATTCCGCAGCGAGAGCATCAGTGATCGGCGGCTTTAACGCAACCAGTAATGTACGGGCAGGTCGCGACTATAACATCCCGATCTCCGGCACAATGGCTCACTCCTTTATTCAACGATATGATGATGAGCTGTCTTCATTCCGCGATTTTGCTGAAATTCGTCCCGATGATTGCGTGTTGCTGGTAGATACCTACGACACATTAAAAAGTGGTGTTCCTAATGCTATTACTGTGGGAAAAGAGATGAAGGAGCGAGGTGAAAAATTAAAAGGAATCCGCCTGGATAGCGGCGATCTTGCGTGGTTCGCTAAAAAATCTCGTGAAATGCTGGATGATGCCGGACTGAATGATGTAAAAATTGCCGCTTCCAATCAGCTTGATGAATATGTAATTCGAAGTCTTTTAAAACAAAAAGCCCCGATAGACCTGTTTGGAGTGGGTACCAGCTTAGTAACCGGGCGACCGGATGCAGCTCTTGATGGCGTATATAAGCTCGCTTTTGCTAATAACAGCCCACGGCTGAAGCTTTCTGAGAACATCAAAAAAATCAATCTTCCCGGTAAAAAACAGGTTTACAGACTTCTGCTTAATGATGGTTCATTTTATGGCGGCGAAGTAGTTAGTCTTGCAGAGGAAACAGAGTTCAACACTATGCATCATCCTATTGAACATCACAAATCCCGTGACTTAAATGAGTTTACGAAGGAACCACTCCTTAGTAAAGTTATGGAAAATGGACAGCGGCTACATCAACCAAAATCACTGCAAGAGATTGCTGATTATAGTCAGCAACAGTTAAATAAACTGCCCGAGGAGTTTAAAAGATTTGAAAACCCTCATATTTATAAGATTGGCCTTTCAAAATCTTTAAAGGAAAAACGTGATCGACTTGTAAGCCACCTTAAGGATAAGGTGCAATTACAGACTGCAAATGAAGGATTTGACATCGAACAAATCAGTAATGAAAAATAATTTCTTGTGGTGTGGCAGGTACAGGGAAAAAGTTGCTTAGTTACATGAATTTCAAATAAAAAAGCCGGTCACTTTTGGTGACCGGCCCTGTCAGGAATTCTGAGAAGGGTATTTATAACTCTACCAGAATCCTTAACCCCACTTTAATATACAGGATACAGTGCCACCAATAAAGTGAAAATTTTATTATAAAATAGTTTTAAAACTCTTTTTAAGAATTTAATTCTTCGGATTAAAAGATCTCGCAGATTTTGTTCTGATTGGGTCAAATCCTGTTAAATAGCGTATCCGGCCTGATTTTTTCCCTGAACAATATTTTTTTTTCGTATTTATTCATTTATCTGCCCTGAGTCAGTCTTTTCCTTTTTCGGGCGGCGAAAAAACATTTTATCCAGCTCGGCAACAAGTATGATCGTTGCACTCACCGCAATAACAACACCCCAGAGTTCAAATGATAATGGTACGGTGTCGAAAATGGCCTGCATGAACGATAAATGAAGAATTCCGAGATGTGCTACCAGGGAAATTGAAACACCGATGAGGATATATGGATTAGAATAAAAACTGACTTGAAACACGGATCGGTCATAAGAGCGGCAATTGAATACATGAAAAAACTGAAGCATGATCATCTGAGTCATTGCCACGCTACGGGCAAGTTCCATGGATACGTCCTGTTGTAATATCCACCAGAATACAGCAATTGTTGCCACAGCCATGTAAAGACCAATCCACACCATTCGATGAAGTATTTCGCGGTTTATAACCCCTTCACCGGGATCGCGCGGTGGTTCCTTGAGCAGCCCCGGATCTCCCGGCTCAAAAGCGAGGGCTACATCCTGCAGCCCCTTGGCAACCAGGTTTATCCAGAGTACCTGCGCCGCTACATAGGGCAGGGGCCATAAACCTAAAAGCGCTGAGATAATGGTGAGTACGAGGCCTACTCCGGATGAAAGAAGGAAGTAGGTTACTTTCCGGATATTTGAAAATACCACCCTCCCTTCCTCAACCGCGTTGGTGATACTGGCGAAGTTGTCATCAGCCAATACCATGTCCGAAGCTTCGCGTGCCACATCGGTACCTCCTTCACCCATTGCTATACCCAAATGAGCTGCCTGTAATGCCGGAGCATCATTAACGCCGTCACCGGTAACAGCAACAATTTCACCAATATCCTTCAGGCGCTCCACCAGTTTAAGTTTGTGTTCCGGTGAAACCCGGGCATACACATCTACCTCACGAATCAGTTTGTCAATCTCCTCGTCAGAACGATCTTCCAGGTCGCGGCCCTCTTCTGCCCGACCATTATCGCCTAAGCCAAGTTGTCGGCCGATTGCCCGTGCCGTATCAACGTGATCTCCGGTAAGCATCACCACCCGTATCCCTGCATTTTGAGCACTTTTTACGGCTTCCAGGGCTTCCTGTCGCAGAGGGTCTTCCAGTGCCTGAAAACCGACAAAGACCAGACCATCACCGGGATTTTCATCCTCGAATTTATCCATGTCATCTGCCTGCCTGATGGCCATAGCCAGCACCCTATAGCCTTCCTCTGCCAGTTTATGAGCTTCATCCCGTGCAAAATCAACATCAAGCTTTTCTTCTTTCCCATTGGAATTTAACTGCTGAGAACAACGCTCGATTACCGCTTCAGGCGCTCCCTTAATAAATATGCAGGCACCTTCAGGCGTTTCATTAAGAGTTGCCATAAATTGGCGTTCAGACTCGAATGGAATAATATCCAGCTGTTTATACTTATTTCGTGTCTCCTTAAAGTCATAGCCTGCTTTTGCAGATGCCACAAGAACGGCAAGTTCCGTTGGATCTCCGCTTTTTTCTTCATCGTCTTCACCTTCACCGGGCAGGCTTTCAGTCTCATTAGCTAGGAGCCCGGCTAATAGCGTTAGGCGCAAAGGTTCAGGAATATCATCATGGCTTCCATTTAGTTGAATCTCCCCTTCCGGTTCGTATCCCTGCCCTGTTACTTCAAAGCGCCGGCCACCGGCCCAAATTGCCTTCACGGTCATTTCATTAGCGGTGAGTGTGCCGGTTTTATCAGAACCGATAACAGTGGTGCTTCCAAGTGTTTCTACAGCGGGCAGCTGCCGGATAATCGCATTTCGTTTTGCCATTCGCTGAACCCCGACAGCGAGTGTAACGGTAAGCACTATGGGTAATGCCTCCGGTACAGCGCCAACTGCGAGGGCTACAGCCGTACGCACAATATCCCTGAGTTCCCAGCCCAAAAGCAGGCCAATTATCACAACTACGACACTTAAAACAAGAATAGCTATACCAATTGCCTTTCCTAACCAATCCATTTTTTCCTGGATAGGTGTCTTTACGGAAACCACATCACGGGTAGCTTCAGCAATTTGACCGATTTCACTGGAGTCGCCGGTTCGCACTACCACGCCCAACCCTCTTCCCCGCGTAATATTGGTTCCGGAGAATACCATACTGAATTGGTCGCCGGAAACAGCTTTTTCGTCTTCAATCGGTTCCGTCTGTTTTGTAACCGTTTCAGATTCACCCGTTAATGCCGATTCATCGGCTTCCAGATCCAAAGCCTTCAACAAGCGCACATCTGCGGGTACCCGGGAGCCCGAGTTAAGTTGTACGAGATCCCCCGGAACTACGTTTTCATTCTCAATTTCATTTTCTTCCCCTTCCCGGATAACCGTTGCTTTCGGTGCGCTCATTTTAGCAAGCGAACGGATAGCTTTGCGTGCCCGAAACTCCTGGATAAACCCAATGGCTCCATTCAATAAAACCACAGCTATGATAACGATGGCATCTATCCACTCCTGAAAGAGTACAGATACTACTGCTGCAAAAAGCAATATGTAGATAAGCGGATCAGTAAACTGGTTCAATAATATCTCATACCAGGGAGTGATCTCGCCCGTACGAATTCGGTTTGGGCCGAATTTTTCGAGGCGCTTTTGTGCCTCTTCATTCGACAACCCATTTTCAGAGTCACTATCCAGCTTTGAGATTACATCATCTGTGCTGCGTACATGCCATGGGGTATCGCTTAGGGTTTTCCGATCCATTGGTAGAATGTTTGAAAGCTTTTAATAACTAAATTGTCTCTTGACCTTGTTTCTTTGAATTTCTGTTAGCCAGAGGGTTCCGGTCTGATTGCTCCGCCTTGGCTACAGCTTTTATCACTCTCAAAACGCTATCAGGTGAAAGTGAAATAGAATCGATCCCGGATTCGACCAAAAAGGCGGCAAATTCCGGTTTACTGCTGGGTGCATCTCCACAAAGCCCAACTTTTCTCCCGACCTTATGTGCTTTTTTAATTAGCATTCGAATTAGCTCTTTTACGGATTCCTGACTTTCATCAAATAACGCTGCCAGTTGTTCAGAGTCCCGGCTGATACCTAATGTCAGCTGGGTAAGGTCATTGGAACCAATGGAAAACCCATCAAATCGCTTAGCGAACTCTTCAGCCTGAATAATATTTGAAGGCAGTTCTGCCATCACATAGATCTCCAGACCATTTTCACCACGGACCAGTCCATTCTCCTTCATCACTTCCAAAACTTGGTCACCTTCCTCGGGCGTCCGACAGAATGGAATCATGATGATCACATTTTTAAACCCCATATTCTCACGAACATATCGCAAGGCATTGCATTCTAATGCAAATCCGTCTCGATAACCTTCGCTGTAATACCGGGATGCTCCGCGCCAACCGAGCATTGGATTTTTTTCCTTTGGCTCAAACTGCCTGCCGCCGATCAGACCGGCGTACTCGTTGGTTTTAAAATCACTCATACGGACTATTACAGGGTCGGGGTATTGGGCTGCAGCAATGGTGGCAATGCCCCGCGCCAGATGCTCTTGAAAATAAGACTCTTTTTTATCGTAACCCTGTGTAAGCTCTTCAATTTTACTCCTTGCTTCTTCATCCTCAACCTGACCGAAGCGGGTAAGGGCAAGAGGATGGATCTGAATCACATTATTAATCAGATACTCCATTCGCGCGAGCCCAACGCCTTTGCAAGGAAGTCGCCACCATCGCATAGCTGCAGAAGGTGAGGCAATGTTCATCATAATCTGTGTCTTTGTCTCAGGAAGATCTTTCAGGTCAAGATCCTCCTCCTCGTAATCGAGGATACCGTCATAAACAAGCCCCTCGTCGCTTTCCAGGCAGGAGGCGGTGACTTCGATTCCATCACTGAGTTTCTTGGTTGCGTTTCCGGTGCCCACGATGGCGGGGATGCCCAGTTCGCGACTGATAATGGCGGCATGCGAGGTGCGACCACCCTGGTCCGTCACAATGGCCGCAGCCTGCTTCATGATTGGAACCCAATCGGGATCCGTCATTTCTGTAACAAGTACAGAACCCTCCTTAAATCTGGATATATCGCGCGCGCTTTCAATTACCTGTACGTTGCCCGTTCCAATACCGTGACCGATGCTCAGTCCGCTAATCAGAATTTCACTCTCTTCTTTTAACGTATAGGTTTTTAAGGTTGCCGCTTTATTCCGGGAGTGAACCGTTTCGGGACGTGCCTGTACAATAAAGATCTCTCCCGATTCGCCATCTTTGGCCCATTCAATGTCCATCGGC
>PWFZ01000353.1 GCA_003555185.1 Balneolaceae bacterium
TAAGAACTGATATCCCATTTTCTTTAAGGTCTCGTTCCAATCCTGAGCTCATATTTACCATAAAATTTTAATTCAAATATCCAACATTCTTACATTGGATTCGTACTCCATACAACCCTGCCTAGAATTTCAAACCCATCCTGATCTTTCTTAATGGTAATAGACTCGTACTTTTTATTTAAAGTAGTTAGCATCAACTCATTACCCGGCAATGGCTGAACAATTTTCATCCTCACAAAATCATCATACCGAACAACATATATCCCATCGGAATATGGCTTTACTTGTTGGTTATCGACAAGAATTACCCCGCCTGATTTAACTTCCGGCATCATACAATCATCTTCTACAACCATTGTGAAAGCACCATTGTAATCGTTTTTATCAAGTAACAGGCTCAGGAATTTTCTTGAGAAAGAAATACTTTCCGGCAAAAGTTCACCATCTTGCCCATCCCTTCCATTAATTGAATGCATTTTATAAAGCGGAAAATCATAAAAGTTTGTTTCCGATCCGTTATCAGAAGGTTTATGATTGCTCCCTACACCATCCACATTTTTGAGCATGGTCCCTTCTCCATCAAAAAGCCAGGCCGCATTTATCTTTTTCTCGTGACTGAGAATCCCATTTAGAAATTCTATTGTTGGAGAAGATTCACCTTTTCTGTACCTGTAATACGTGGCACGGCTACAGCCCCCCAAAGAAGCCATTTCTAATGGCTTTAATCCCAATACCGACTCAAGCTCCTCAAGTCGTTTATACAAATTGCTGCTTTCTTTCTTCATTATTTACTAGTCTTAAAAACGAGACTAAATAACATTTTAATCTCAAAATTGATCATATTATATTATCCATGTCATTACTGAGACTATTTACACTTTAATATTAACTATTCAATCTTAAATAAATATTAATTCTTTTCCTAACCCCCATAACTAAACTTGTAGTACTAAAAGGTTAATCTTGAGTAACATCGACAATGAAAAGAATTATCCATTTTCTTTATTTCAAGGCTTTGCAAACCCCTGCATGAGGTTATTCCGCACCCCGATATGCGCCATCTATCAAGGCCTTTATTCGTGAACCCGGTTTTAATTTGATAGTCTTGTTTGTACTTGGCCGGGCATGGCCTTCTATTTTTTATAAATCCACAACTATGTCCGATAATAACTTATATGAACATTGCTTAAGATTTAATACGGGAAGTGCTACAAATACATAGGGAAGATCGAATACCCGATCTTTTTTACCTGCTTTCTACTGCTTTTCAATATCAATACCCACATTCTGAGGGCTTCATACGTTGATAGGCTGTGGGCTATTATAGCCCCGGACTTTGCTGAGCTCTTGGTTCGTTTTCGCAAGTCCTTCTTCAAACACAATAACCAAAAATATTGCCAATACCTGCTAAACAAAGAATTATGTAATTATTAGTATTCTTTCAGATTCAGTAAGTGCAGACAAGAGGGTGACATCTTTATGATTAAGATTTCATGACTTCAGAAAATAGTTGATGCGATTTTAGCCTTTCGTCATGATCGTACACATATGATGCCATCATTACTTCATCAGCTTCGGTTTCCTCCAAAAAAACGGTGATCTCTCTTTTAATTTTTTCTTTGTTGCCGATTAATGAGCAGGTAAGCAATTGCTCCACTGCCATTTTTTGATGAATATCCCAAACTCGGCTCATATCATCTACAGGTGGCTGCATGGGCTTTCGGTCACCCGTTACCACTCCCATAAACATCTGTTTCATAGAGGACGAAAGATATTCAGCCTGGTCATCAGTATCTGCTGCAACAACGTTAATACCGGGCATTACATACGGCTTTTCTAATTGTTTAGATGGCTTGAATCGCTGTCGGTAAATGCGAATTGCAGGCATCAACTGCTGTGGCGCAAAGTGGCTGGCAAAAGCATACGGCAAGCCCAATTCTGCAGCGAGATAAGCACTATCTGTACTCGATCCTAAAATCCAGATGGGAACATTTGTCCCCTCTCCGGGAATAGCTCTCACTTTACTGTTTTGATTATCAGCCGAAAGGTACTGCTGAAGAAGCTTTACATTTTCAGGAAACCGCTGGACTTCCTGCATACGATTTTCACGGATCGCATTTGCCGTAACCTGATCTGTACCGGGAGCACGACCCAATCCTAAATCAATCCGATTCGGATACATTGTGGCTAATGTACCAAACTGCTCTGCGATCACTAATGGAGAGTGATTTGGCAGCATCACACCACCTGACCCCACTCGAATGGTATTTGTTGCTTCTGCAATATGCCCAAGCAGAACGGAAGTCGCAGAACTGGCAATATTTTCCATATTGTGATGCTCAGCCATCCAAAAGCGGCTATAACCATATTTCTCTGCATGAACTGCCAAATCCCGGCTATTGCGAATTGCACCGGCCACCGAACCTCCCTGCGTAACTACGGCTAAATCTAAAACTGAAAAGGGTATTGAAGATAGTTTATGGATCATTACTTAATGTGCCTCATTTTTTTAATACAACAAGATAGTTTCAACTATCATTGGTATATCAATCCACTTTTATTTAGTCACCAAGACCAGACATTTATTTTTAAATCAGAAGGTCCCTGAGACTATCATCAAATATTATAAATGGTAACAGAATATTTTTTTTAGGATAAACCTTTACTATTTATACATTAATAGAGAGAGAGGGAAACAAAAGAAGAGAGAGCATGAAATTCTTACCTAAAGCCACTTATTTACTTGTGTTTTTAGCAGCAATTTTGCTGTTTCTCTATCATTTAAGCAGTTTACTCGTACCTCTTACTTTGGGAGTATATTTGGCAATGCTGATTGTGCCATTCACCAGGTTTTTAGAGAGGTATAAGGCTCACAAAATTTTATCCTCGTTAATCAGTGCATTTACGCTGTTCATTTTATCAGGGTTATTCTTCTATATGCTTTTCTATCAGATCACACTATTTGCCGAAGAAATGGATTTAATAGAAGAACAACTAACTTCGGCAGTTGAAAGAGTGCAACAGGAAATCACCTCTATAACAGGGATGACCCTCGAAGAACAAAACGAGGTTGTTAATACAGAAACACTGTTGAAGTTTATTGAAGATAGCATAGCAGGAGTAGTTGGCGGAATTTTAATATTTACAGGCAACTTTCTATTAGTCTTCGCCTACGTTTTCCTGATACTTCTGTATCGCGATAAATTTTTTGATTTTATTATTTCGCTTTATCCCACCCATAAAGAGAAAGAAAATACCAGAGATGCCTTAAAAGAAATCAGTAAGGTTATTTTCCATTATTTATGGGGACGGCTACAGGTGATGCTTGCCCTTGCGATAATGTATATCGCTGCATTTTTAATTTTTGGACTCCCCTATGCACTGCTTATCACACTCTTTGGAGCTTTAATTACCATTATTCCTTACATTGGCCCGCTTGTCAGTGGTATTGTACCTATAACTTTTGCACTTATATTCTTTGATGAATTTTCTTACATCCTCATTTTCTCGACCTGTATCGTTATAATTCAGTTGATTGAAAGCTATGTATTTGAACCTTTTTTTCTCTCAAGGGAGGTTAAACTAAATGCACTTGTAGTGGTGATTTCAGTGCTTTTAGGAGGGTATATTTGGGGAATTCCCGGAATGATCTTATTTGTACCTATGATTGCCACAGTCAAAATCATTTCTAATCACTCCGAAAACCTAAAACCATTAGGAACACTTTTGGGCAAATAGTAAGCCTGCAAGGCAAAAGTGAAAAGTGAATAACAACCCGGCCTATGGTTCGTGGAGGCGACCAGCTAGCGGGGAATCTACTATGGATAATGGATTCAGCCTTAGAAAAAATACTCCAAAATGACTAAATATAGACCTATTCTTATTGATTACGACCCAAACCAATAACTCGCTTTCACCAGGAAAATATTGGTGGGGTTCGACCGGAATAGCTCTCCCATATCCCTCCCAAAATCAAAATTACCGGTATCTGCAAAATCATCGCGTTGTTGCTGCCACACCAGAAACAGTGTGGATCCGGGACGATATTCCCATCTAAAAACGGCATTTCCCTGAATCGACCGAAAGTTAAAATCAGGATTCCCAAAGCTGAAGTTTGAGGAGCTTGTTCCGTCAGGATCAACCGTATACTGCCCGCCACTTTCCGAGATGCTACCGGTATTCTCCCCATACTGATTGAAATCGAATGTACGAGGTGCTGCCAGCTCTTTGAAATTGCTATAACTACCTGATGAAACAAAAGGTCGCACGTAAGTCTGAAGACTCATTGTCGGTGAGAATGTCCAATCTAACCGAAAGTTACCAATAAGTGTTGTTTGATCAATTTCGGAGAATACGTAACGGTTTCCAAAAGTGAAGTTTGCTCCTGCATCCGGTGCGGTTGTGATATACTGGGCCATATTTTTGCTTCTTACGTACTGAGGTGTGAAACTGATTTGAAGCGAAGGATTTGGCCTCACACTAAATCCCGAAAAATAACTGTGAGTTGCTCCGCCCCCCGATTCAAATCTTTGGAAAGTGCCCAAATTAAAAGAAATAGCCTTATTAGGGTTGCTGCTAATATTAATATTGCCACCAAAACTCTCCGGGGAGATCATCACCGGTCCGCCTCGGGTAAGTCGATCTGAATCTTCTCGAGGATTATAATTTATATTGTAATTTGTGCTCCATTGATTATTGAATCGAAGATTGCCTCCGCTTCCGTAACCCTGGTTAATATGATCACCATCGTAATTCCAGGCATTGCTTGTAAAAAGGTAGAATTCATAATATTGAAACCATTCCGGATCTGTATTCCTGTAAACGATTCCTCCTTCTACAGCTCTATAATCAGCACGGTTTTGAAAGCCCATGTCATTCACCTCATATCCGGGACTTGCCTCAGAATAAGTAACGGACCCAAGCCATCTATCCCCTCCTTGTTTTTGCAAGCTCACCTCCCCGGCAAAACCGGCAAGTGTTGTTAAATCCTGATCCAGCTCAAGTTTTCCGGAATCCACCCGATTAAAGTACCGTACCGGCGATTGCTGAGCCAACGCAATCGATTCTGAGGATCCGTTAATGACGCTGTAAGAAATTGCACCGCTGGCAACCCAATTTCGATTGTTAAAATTATGCTCAAAATCCACTCCGCCTAAGTACGCCGATGATCGAAGAAAATTCTCAAAATACGTTCCACCAATACTCCGGTTTACAGCGCTAAAAAAACCACCTGCATAGGTACCTCCATTATTAAAATCTTTTTTGGTACGCGTAACCAGGTAATTGGTCATCGGCTCAACAGCTATATTTTCTCTTGAACCCGATGGAGTTTGAAAACGCGCATTCTCCTGAAGTGTAACTGCATTTAGAGCGCCAATAGACCACCCTGACTCGGTTTTCCCACTCAGCTTTACAGCCGTTGCTATCGTTGTATGATCACGTTGATCTGTAAACTCTGCACTCTCGCCGGCCCTCGTGGGACTTCCTTGTGGTGCACGGCCAATTCGGCGCGAATAGAACGTTCTGGGATTCCCATAACTGCTAAAGGTTTTAGTACTTCCAAACTGAAAAATTTCATTCCCTTCCAAAAAGAACGGGCGCCGTTCAGAAAAGAAGTTTTCATTCGCCGAAAGGTTAATCACGGATGGATCTGCTTCAACCTGACCAAAGTCAGGATTTATAGTGACCGTAAGGGTGATATCAGAGGTGAGTCCATACTTTATATCACCACCCAAATTACCGCCAAAATTGTTCCTATTATAGAATGTATCACCGGTTCCCGGGTCGGGTGCACGAAGTAGATTGCCGGCGGCATATGGCATAATTTCCAGCCGGGTTGGTTCTTCAAGTCCTCGAATACCATTTAAACGCCCAAACCTTGATACCAATCTGTTTTCATTTTGTGATGTGGGGGCCCAAAAGGAAACCTCTCCATTTCGCGCAATTCTGCGCTGAAAATTTACTGCCCATGTTTGTTCATTATTCGCTGAACTGAAGCGCAGCTGCGAAAGGGGAATACGGATTTCTGCTGACCAGCCATTTTCATGAATTTGTGTTTTCGCCTCCCAAACTGCATCCCAAAGTAAATCTTCTTTGGAATCATCGTAATACAATACATCTTTTTGAACCCCTCGTGGATTTACCGCAAAAGAGAACGCTGTACGGCTGTCGTTATAGCTATCGAAACTCACATACACCCAATCACTGGGCTGATTTCCATCACGCCTGAATAAGGGAGCCATTATAGAGTCGGGAGCAGTATCATATGCCATAAAGCCAACATAAATAGCGTCATTCGTATACAAAAGTCTCACTTCTGTTTTTTCTGTGGCATTACGTCCATTATCGGGAAAACGCTGCGTAAATTCCGTTGCCACCGGTGCCTTTTCCCAGCTCTCCTCATCCAAAAACCCATCAATTGTTATAAACTCATTCTCCTCCAATCTTACTGCCGTCATTACCGGATTATTTGCTGTTCCCACTCGTATATCACGACTTGCTCCGGATACCGTATTTGTATCACGTTCATGTACGACTGACTCTTGCGCTGATGCAGTTGTGCAAAGAAGAATCAATGCTAATAGGGTTAGTAGTAATTTCATCTGTTATCTCCTTAATATTAAAATCCTGTAATTAACTCTGCTCCATCACTATTCGAATTGAGTAGGAAATAGTTTCACCTCAAATCCAAATTGTTAGTAAGTCCAGTATTTTCAATAACCAATTGATGTGGCTTATAGAATCGGTGTAAAGGAGAGAATGATTTTACTAAAACCTTCCGAGGGTTGCTCCAAAAAAAAGACCCACAGTGTCTGGATAGACAGTGCGGGCCTGTAGATGAATAGACAAGAATAAAGATTGAAATGAATTATTATAAAGCAGCTTATGGAGTTATAACTATTTTACCTCGTGTATGGAGCGACTCAATCTGCTGCAGTGCTTTGTCTGCTTGTTCAAGGCTGAACGTTTCAGATACCGGCATTTCCAGTTTCCCCTCATCGGCCAATTCCTGAAGATGTTTCA
>PWFZ01000127.1 GCA_003555185.1 Balneolaceae bacterium
CCGTGATGAAATCAACCGTTAAGAAAGTCCGGAAACTACAGGATGGTCAAATTTTGGCCGGTTTTGCAGGATCAACGGCAGATGCATTTACATTATTTGAACGGTTTGATGAAAAACTGAAAAGTTACAACGGAAATTTAGAACGCGCAGCCGTTGAACTAGCCAAGGAGTGGCGGAAAGACAAATACCTGCAAAAACTGGAAGCACTGCTTGTGGTGATGGACAAAGAGACATGCCTCATCATCTCGGGCCAGGGCGATGTTATTGAACCCGATGATCAAATTTTAGCGATCGGCAGCGGTGGTTCTTTTGCCCTTGCAGCAGCACGCGCATTAAAGTTAAATGCACCAAACCTTTCAGCAAAAGAAATTGTTGAAAAATCACTGAATATAGCCGCCGATATCTGCATCTACACGAATAATAATTTAACAGTTTTAGAAATTGAGTAGTTTTTCATGAATATTATTGAACAGCGATCTTTAACGCCCCGGCAAATTGTAGCCGAGCTTGATAAGTATATAGTAGGCCAAAACGAAGCCAAAAAATCAGTAGCCATAGCCCTCAGGAACCGATGGAGACGATTAAACTCAGACCCTGACATCCGGGAAGAAATTATTCCCAACAACATTTTAATGATTGGACCAACCGGCGTGGGTAAAACTGAAATCGCACGGCGATTGGCAAAACTTTCCGGAGCCCCTTTTATAAAAGTAGAAGCTTCCAAGTTCACCGAAGTAGGATACGTAGGCCGTGATGTAGAATCCATGATTCGAGACATCACCGATATTGCCCTGAATATGGTGAAGCTGGAAATGCAGGAACGGGTTAAAGAGAAGGCAAAAAAGATCGCCGAAGAAAAAATACTTGATATCCTTATCCCTCCTGTCAAGAAAAAATCAACACAAAAAAATACCAGCAACTCCTCAGTGGGTGAAGTAGGTTTTAAACCTGAATCAGCCAGTGATGAAGAGCTCAACGAACGAACCCGCGAACGGTTCCGTGATAAATTGAAAAACGGAGAACTCGAAGACCGAGAAGTTGAAATTGAAGTATCGCCTAGCAAAACTCCCATGATGCAAGTATTCGGCCCTCAGGGAATGGAAGAGATGGGTTTTAACCTGCAGGATATGCTGGGTAACCTTTCGAAGGGACAAAAGAAAACAAAGCGTACGGTACCTATTCATGAAGCCCGCGAAATTATTACCGAGCAAGAAGCCGAAAAACTGATTGATCACGAAGCAGCGGTGCAGGAAGCTCTCGACCGCGTTCAAAATCAGGGTATAGTATTTATTGATGAGATTGACAAAGTAGCAGCGGATTCATCCGGTGGCGGAAAAGGCGGACCCGACGTGAGCCGTCAGGGAGTTCAGCGCGATCTTCTCCCCATTATAGAAGGAAGTGCTGTATCAACCAAACACGGAATTGTTAAAACCGACCATATCCTGTTTATTGGCTCCGGTGCATTTCATGTATCAAAACCATCCGATTTGATTCCCGAACTTCAAGGACGTTTGCCAATTCGTGTAGAACTTGATTCTCTCACGGAAAAAGATTTTTATGATATTCTTACAAAACCAAAAAACGCTCTCACAAAACAGTATCAGGCCATGCTTCATACCGAAGGTGTAACGGTAACCTTTGGTGATGACGCCATTAAAGAAATCGCCAAAATCGCTGCTGATGTAAATGAGCAGGTAGAAAATATTGGCGCAAGACGTCTGCATACAATCTTGTCATCCTTGTTGGAGGAGCTCTTATTTGCTGTGCCAGATGATATTGGAAGTGGAAAAGTTGATATAGATAAGGCATATGTAACCAAGCAACTCGACACGCTTGTTAAAGACAAAGATTTAAGTCATTACATTCTGTAACTTTTTCATATAATTATGAAACCATTTGCCGTTATTAAAGTAAGTATAACAACATGTCCCCAATGATCGGTAATGCTCAAAAGTTATCGGCGTAAATTCGAAACTCTCTTGTGATGTCCCTAAGAAAATTTATTGCCCCTCAAATCATTGCTCTGCTCTTGTTATCCGGCGTTTGGCTGGCAGGTGCCGACAATATTATTCTCTCAAACGACGACCACCAGGAAAACCTTCATAAGTACATGCAGGTACAGCGAAGAGTAATGGACAACTACTTCGGCGATACTAACCTCGATCTTCTTTTCGAAAGAAGCATCCTTGGCTTAGTATATGCTATGGAAGATTCCACTCTCTCCCTGAAAGATACCCCGATTGATACCACTTTCAGCAATACGAAGATCAAAAATCTTCGGGATTCATATGATAAATTTGAGGACGCTTACCTTTATGTAGCGAACAACTTTCCCGATAAAAATATGGGTAAGCTTACCGAGCGATCCATTCGGGAAATGTTGAAAACACTCGATCCCCACTCCGTATATATTGAGCCTGAGAACAGCCAACGGATTCAGGAAGAATTTGACGGTAAATTTCAGGGAATTGGTATTCAGTTTAATATCATTCAGGATACCGTTACAGTGATTACCCCTATCTCGGGCGGCCCCAGTGATCAGCTTGGAATCATGTCGGGTGACCGTATCATCTCAATCAACGATACCAGCGCCGTTGGGTATACGAATGAAGATGTAATGCACCGACTGCGTGGCAAAAAAGGAACAGATGTAAATATCGAGGTTCTTAGACCACGAAACAGCACGCCTATCTCCTTCAGAATTACGCGTGATGATATACCCATTACCACTCTTGATGCATACTATATGCTTGATGAGCGAACGGGCTATATTAAAATTAATCGTTTTGCAGCCACAACTCACCAAGAGTTTCTTGCTGCTGCAGAAGACTTAAAAGCACGTGGAATGGACCGGTTAATGCTTGATATGCGTAACAACCCAGGTGGGTATTTGAGTCAGGCCATTTCCATCTCAGAGGAGTTTTTCCCACGGGGAACCAAATTGGTATCCACCGAAAGTAAACACTCGCGATTCAATTCTGTGGTGAGTTCACAAAAAGATGGATCTCTTAAGGATATAGCCGTGATTACCCTCGTAAATGAAGGATCAGCCTCAGCGAGTGAAATTGTTAGTGGTGCCATTCAGGATCACGATCGCGGGCTGGTAGTCGGACGCCGAACTTTCGGTAAAGGTCTTGTACAGCAGCAATATCAACTTGTAGATAACAGCAATATACGTGTAACAATCTCTCGTTATTTAACGCCATCCGGACGACTGATTCAGAAGCCGTTTGATGGAAGAAGTGAAAGTTTTGCATATGATATCTCCGATAATTCAATGCAAGCCAGTGAATTCAAACAAGAAGTACCCGATTCACTTCGATTTTCAACCGCTGCCGGACGAACCGTATTTGGTGGTGGCGGAATAGTACCCGATTTCATTGTAGAAGCGGACTCATCATCAGGCTACGTATTCAACTTCATGCTTGCTAACCGAGCTGACTTCGACTTTGTACGAGAGTATCTCGACAAAAACGGAGATCAATTCCGGGATCAATGGGAAAGTAACTTCGAAGAGTTCAGAAGTGATTTTGAATGGAACACCGAAGACCGGTCTATGTTTCTATCCATGATGAAAGATCGTGGAATGAAAATCGATAATGACCGCAAAGAACCGAAAGTAGAAGACGACTCACTCATCATCTCTGAAGAAGATTACAACAAACTTGTAACCATGAACTTTGGGCGCATGAAAGCTGAGATTGCCCGTCAGGTATGGGGAAGTGAAAAATTCTACCCTGTCATCAACGACTACTTCAACACTTCCATGAAAGAAGCGATGAAACTGTGGGATGAAGTGTCCAAGCTGGAAAGCTACGCCCAGCAAGCGTCCAGCCGATAAAATAATAATATCTTTCTATAAAAGCCGCGATGGCGATCAGGTTCAGCTCGAAAACCTGATCGATCACCGCGGCTTTTTTAATTGGTTCAACTTTTGGTATTTATATCTTTACGAATAGATCCGAGCGTTGTTGTTGCGAAGGATGTCTCTGATATGGTTAATTGGCTCAGCCTTAGGTAATAGTCTTTTAACAAATAGATCCGAGCTTTGATATTGCGAAGCAGTGCTTCGCGGTTCAGCTCGAAAACCTGATCGATCACCGCGGCTTTTTTAATTGGTTCAACTTTTGGTATTTATATCTTTACGAATAGATCCGAGCGTTGTTGTTGCGAAGGTTGTTTCTGCTATGGTTAATTGGTTCAGCCTTAGGTAATAGTCTTTTAACAAATAGATCCGAGCTTTGATATTGCGAAGCAGTGCTTCGCGGTTCAGCTCGAAAACCTGCTCAGCCACCGCGGCTTTTTTTTGAGCCTCCTTTAAGCGTGGCGCTTTTCAGGTGAAAGACGGACGACCGATGACCGGGAGTATGACACTTCTGAGTTATGAGTTTAGTTTACGGGCTGTACTATCTATTTATCATAAGTCATCACTGCCTCCGAGGGCCTAAGCAACGAAAACCATTCAACCAAACAACGTTCAAAACAGGACAGCCCTGTGCAAGGCTCATCTTTTGAACACGGAGCGGAGCGTAGTGAAATCCTTCGACTACGTCTCGCAAAAACACTCGACTACACTCAGGATGACACGCATCGTAGTGTAGTAAACACGGCGCACAAAACTCCAAATAGAATTATGCCTTTCCAGCGCCGTTTCAACACATCCTGTTCTTCCTTTTATCCTGCACATCCGCGCTAGTGAAAACGAGGGGGTAAGTCCGTTTGGATAATCCAGCCCACAACCACGTAATTAGATGCCGGCTCGGGGACCGGCATGACTTAAAAACGTTACCAATCTTGAACCTCCCCCGAAAACGAGTTCGAGACTGCGAAAAGCCGCACCAATCTTTAATCTTTAATCTTTAATCTTTAATCCAACCGCCTTCATCACCATCACAACCGCAGCTGTTTCTGCGCGAAGGCGTTTATCCCCTAGCAATACTGTTTGGGTTTTCAAATCAGAACCCGATCCCCAGAACGCTTCCTCCCTTTTTGAAAACCCGCCTTCCGGGCCTACAAGCAGAACTACTTCATTATTGCCATCCGAAATTTTCAACTCTTTGTTTTTACTCTTTTGATCAGCAATCACAAACAGGGACGAAGATCTCATATCTATAAGCTTGTCCATGCTCTCATACGGCTCCACGGACGGCAGCCAGACCCGCAGCGACTGCTTCATAGCGCTCATCACCGTAGCCTCTACACGGTCCATTCTCACCTTTCCTTTTTCGGTGTGATCCCCGCGAAATAGCGCAATACGATTTACCCCAAGCTCCACCGCCTTCTCCACGGCAAACTCCAGTCGATCCCGCTTTTTAATCACACCTAAAGCCAGCGATATATCAGTGGATGACGACTCCTCAAAACTTGTCTTCTTCACCTCAACAATTACCTCCTTCTTACGAGTTGATTTTATCACTCCCTCAAACAGATGTCCAACGCCATCCGTCACAAAAATCTCGTCTCCTTCCCGATACCGCAATACACTCGCCACATGCTTCGCTTCCTGGTCTTTTAGAACTAGTGTGTCTTTTTTACAGTCTTTTGGGTTGGCGTAGAATAGATTCATGTGTCAAGGTGCAGGGTTCAAGGTGTAGGTGCCTAAAATAGGTTGACGTTTTTAATTAGCGTGTAACATTTTTGTCGACGTTTGGACTTGCAACAAAAAAGTGGACAGTTGGTTTAGGGTGATCATGCTGCTTGTTTTTGTTTCAGTTGTTGCTCGACCTGCATCGGGCTTTGGTAATCCAGTGCCGAGTGCAGGCGTTTTCGATTGTACCAGATCTCAATAAATTCAAAGATTGCAGACCTGGCCTGACGGTAGTCTTCGTAGCGATCTGGGATATCCAGTTCATATTTAAGTGTTTTAAAAAAGCTTTCCGCCGGGGCATTGTCCCAACAGTTCCCTTTTCGGCTCATGCTTTGGGTTATCCCATAGGCGCTGAGTATGTCTGTAAATTCCCGACAGGCGTATTGAACGCCCTGATCGGAATGGAAGATCATTTCAGGCGTAGGACTGCGTCGCGCCACAGCCTGGCTAAAGGCCGCAATACTGGTCTGGCTGGCACTCATCGTTTTGCTCAGCGACCAGCCAATAATCTGCCGATCGGCCAGGTCCATAACCGTCGTTAAATACAGCCATCCACCTTTGCTCGGGATATACGTAATATCGCTAACCCAAACCTGTGACAATCCTGCCGGGGTAAAATTACGATCCAGCAAGTTCGGGGCCACCGGCCATCGGTGATTAGAGTGAGTCGTTTTAATCCAGCGGCGGCGAATGCAGCTGGTAATGCCCATCTTTTTCATTAACCGGGCGATGCGCGGCCGCGAAGCGGACCATCCCTGGCCAACCAGTTCCCGGTGAATCCTCGGGGAGCCATATCGCTTAAAGGAGTCTTCCCAGACTTGGTTCACCGCCTTGCGCAGGAGTATATTTTCCCGTGTCCGCACCGAGGAGCCGCGTCCCAGCCAGCTGTAGTATCCACTTCGGCTCACGCCAAATAGCGGTGACATCTTCGATATAGGATATATGTGAGCGTGATTAGCCATAAACTCAAAAATTACCCATTTCTCTTGCCGAAGATGCCAATGGCCTTTTTTAATATATCACGCTCCATACGCGCTTCTGCCAGCTCGGCTTTGACCCGACGAAGTTCTTCCTGCTCCGGGCTCAGCGACTGCACTCCCTGGCCTGTAAAGATCTCAGAAGAAGTAGAACTTTGTTTATCGTAAGCCGCTCGCCATTTATAAATAAGCCGGGGGGACACTCCCAACTCATCAGCTAAATCACGAATGTTATCCCGCAAATGACTCTGACGGACAACATCCAGTTTAAACTCTTTACTATACTTTTTCCTTTTTTTACCCATTGAATATTTATTTGTTGAACACCACAATATACCTTAACTCAGTGTCCACTCAAATGTAGCAACTCCATAATGACCGGAATTTTATAGCCGAAGGCAAGGGTGTTCGCCGAGAGGCGAAATCTGAAGGAAGC
>PWFZ01000245.1 GCA_003555185.1 Balneolaceae bacterium
GTATGAATTTTCAGCCCGGAAACTCCATAGGATACATGAACACCGGCTTTTTCCAGCTTATGTGCCCATGATATGTTTCGCTCTTCATCAAAGCGCGCCTTTAACTCTACCAAAACTGCTACCTGTTTCCCCTCTTCAGCCGCCCTAATCAGTGCGTGCATCACCGCAGAATCCCTTGATGTTCTGTAAAGGGTCTGTTTTATTGCCAACACATTCGGATCGTTTGCGGCATCTTCCACAAAGCGCTGCGTGGAGGATTCAAAACTGTGGTAGGGATGATGAACCATAAAGTCTCCCTTGAGAATCACCTCAAAAACATCCGGTTTCTCCTGATCTATATCATGCTTTAAGGCACTATGAAGGGTAGGGTTCCAGTAAGAAAATTTCAAATTATTATGACCGTTCAGCTTGTATAGCTCAGTACAATCGGCAAGCCCAAGGGGTCCGTCCATTTCAAATAACTCCATCTCATCAATATTCAAATGATTAATGAGATACTCCTTTACGTCAGTGGGCATTTTACTATCCAGCTCAAGGCGAACAATCTCTGCAAACTTTCTTTCCCGAAGCTCATCTTCAATCATCTCAAGAAGGTCCTCTGCCTCCCCATCACTCTTTTCCAAATCAGCGCTTCGCGTCACCCGAAAAATATTTGCCGATTTTATAATCATTCCCGGAAAAAAGCGGTTGATTTTTTCTTTGATGATATCACTGATAGAAACCAAAACTTTAACCTTCTCATCTTCCTCAAGAGTAATCCATCGGGGGCGGTTTGATGGAACTTTAACCCTTGCAAAATGTATCTCCCCTGAGTCAGGATTTTTTAATTTTACTGCTAAAGAACGGCTCTTGTTGGAGATAAATGGAAACGGATGAGCCTCGTCAACAGCAAGAGGAGTGATAATAGGGTACAACTGCATTTCGAAATAGTCAGCCGCTTTTTTTAGCTGGCGTTCATTAAGATCTTTATATTCAACAATTTTAATACCCTCTTTATTTAAGGCAGGAATTATCTCTTTAAAGTAACAGTCCCGATAAGCCTTAATCATTTTGGTAACGACCTTCCGAATCTCATGAATCTGTTCTTCAGGTGTTCGCCCATCCACAGTAAGTTCAGTAACACCGCTTTGAATTTGGCGTTTCAATCCTCCAACACGCTTCTGAAAAAACTCATCCAGATTAGAACACACAATCCCAATAAAGTTGACCCTTTCCAACAGTGGGACAGATGAATTTTGCGCCTCAGCCAGAACTCTCCAGTTAAATTTAAGCCAGCTCAATTCATAGTTTATGAAATATTCACTTCCGAAAATTTTCAGATCACTTTGGGTCAGATCTTTTTTGAGTCCCTTTTTTTTAAGCACTTCGTTCTTTTTTTTGTTGACCAAACTCTTTTTACGCTGCCGGGTATGCAGATCAACGGGGTTGAATAATAATTTATCTGGTGAATAAGATTTTGGCATAGTGGATCTATCACGTTTAATCTAGTGCAAAATGTTCCAAAAAAGATTATCTAACTTTTATCAATGCTAAATGGCACTGTTGATGAACTATTTCATTATAAATATATCATCAAAAAACCTCATTACAATACATGTATGAATCTAAACCCGCTTACCCATCAAATATGTTTCAAATAGGTATTTCAGGGGCAATTTCTGTATTATTAGATTGCTATGATTAACAATAATGAAACCGACCATTATTTTGCAAAACCCGCTTTTAGACCCTGATGATAAGGAACCCATTGTAGAAGAATCTCTCCGCCCCTCCTCGCTTGATGAGTTCGTGGGTCAGCAAAAGGTAATCAATAATCTCAAGGTTTTTATTCAGGCTGCAAAAAAGAGGGGCGAATCTCTCGATCACGTTATCCTATCGGGACCTCCGGGGCTTGGGAAAACCACGCTTGCCTACATTATTGCAAAAGAAATGGGATCACAAATCAAGCCAACCACAGGTCCCGTTTTGGAAAAACCGGGGGATTTGGCGGGAATGCTCACCAATCTCGAAGAGGGTGATGTATTGTTTATTGACGAAATTCACAGGTTGAATCCGATTATCGAAGAGTATCTGTATTCAGCTATGGAGGATTACAAACTGGATATTGTGATTGATTCCGGTCCTAATGCAAGAAGTGTTCAAATTGACCTAAATCATTTTACCCTTGTCGGAGCTACTACCCGAAAAGGCCTGTTGACAGCACCACTTCGCGCCCGGTTTGGAATTGATATGCGGCTCGACTACTACGATGTTGAACTCTTGCAACGAATTGCCCTGCGAACGGCTCATATTCTCAACTTTGGAATCACCGAAAAAGGAGCTCATGAAATTGCACGGAGAAGTCGTGGAACCCCCCGAATTGTAAATAAACTTCTGCGTCGAACAAGAGATTTTGCACAGGTTGATGGTCTGTCAGAAATCAATGATGCCATTGCCGATAAAGCACTAAATGCCCTTGATGTAGATCAAAACGGACTTGATGACATGGACATGCGCATTTTAAAGGCCCTCATCGAAAATTACAGCGGTGGCCCGGTTGGGCTTGGGACCCTGGCAGTAGCCGTGGGCGAAGACAAAGGCACTATCGAAGAAGTGTATGAACCATATCTGATTAAAGAGGGTTTTATGCAGCGAACGCCAAAAGGTCGAATTGCAGCAGCCAAGGCATATCAGTATTTAGGGCTTAATGCTCAGGAAGATAATGACGTCAACCTCTTCAATTCATGAATCAGAAGTAAAATTTTTGTAGATTCACCCTCTTTTCACAACCTATATTTGATTGAATAACGCTTAGATATGAAAAATTTATTTACCTCCGAATCGGTATCCGAAGGACACCCCGATAAAGTTTCAGACCAGATTTCTGATGCTATCCTTGATGAAATGCTTACTCAGGATCCCGATTCCCGTGTTGCTGTAGAAACAATGGTGACCACCGGTCTTGCTATTGTATCGGGCGAGGTTACCACTGAAGCGTATGTTGATGTACAAGAAATTGTACGGAAGGTGATTCGTAAAATCGGATACACAAAAGCCAGCTATCGGTTTGATTCCGAATCTTGCGGAGTACTTTCCACTATTCACCAGCAGAGTCCGGATATCGCTCAGGGCGTAGACTCCTCAAATGAAAAGAAACAGGGCGCCGGTGATCAGGGAATGATGTTTGGCTATGCATCGACCGAAACCGAAGCGTATATGCCAATGACCCTTCAGTTCTCTCATGAACTTCTAAAAACACTGGCGCATATCCGCAAGGAAACGGCACTGATGCCCTATTTAGGGCCCGATAGTAAAAGTCAGGTAACGGTTGAGTATGACGATAATAATAAGCCCCTTCGCATTGATACGATCGTTTTATCTACACAGCACGACGAGGGAATCGATCAGGAGCTGATTAAATCAGACATCAAAAAGCACCTCATTTCCGGTGTTATCCCCGAAGAACTTATGGATGTAAATACCATTCTTCATGTAAACCCAACCGGAAAGTTTGTTATTGGCGGCCCTCATGGTGACACCGGATTAACCGGAAGAAAAATAATTGTAGATACCTACGGCGGACGGGGAGCACATGGTGGCGGAGCTTTTTCTGGTAAAGACGCGACTAAGGTAGACCGTAGTGCAGCTTATGCAGCTCGCCATGTAGCCAAAAATATTGTTGCAGCAGAATTAGCTGAGGAATGCCTTGTTCAGGTGGCATACGCAATTGGAGTGGCAGATCCGGTTTCTATCAATGTAAACACATACGGTACCGGAAAAGTAAGTGACCTTGCTCTTGCCGAGGCTATAGAAAAAACCTTTGATTTAACTCCATCAGGAATTATTGATCGACTGGATCTTAAAAAGCCCGGCTTTTTGGAAACCGCTGCATACGGGCACTTTGGACGAAATCAGTTTACCTGGGAAAAATTAAATTTTATGGATCAAATTACGAACGCAATTAAATAAGCTTAAATACCCGTCTGACCGCTTTGAGCGGCCTGACGGGTCTCCCACCTCTTCCATATCATCACGAGCCCACCCCCTTTCTTTCATTTCACTTTTTATTACACACGATTATTTCAATTGCTCTGAAATTTATAGTACAATAGGGCAACAAATCATAACTAAATAAAGCGACTATGCAAAAAACACTTACTATACTCATGGGGCTGATGTTTGCCTTAATCAGTTCATTTGCTGTGGCGCAGGATCGCCCACACGTTTTTGAAGGAGCTGAAATAATTCCCGTTGTTGGAGACCCCATCTCTAACGGAACGCTCGTTGTACATAATGGTAAAATAACTGCTGTTGGCGCATCAGGTTCGGTATCTATTCCTGAGAATGCTGAAGTAATTGACGCTTCGGGCAAAGTTATCATGCCGGGTTTGGTTGACAGTCATTCACACATTGGCGAGGGAGATGGCGGTGACAGATCTGCCGCTCTTCATCCGGATGTTCGAATTATGGACACCATCAATCCCACCAGTGATTCCTTTCGCCGGGCTTTATCAGGTGGAGTTACGACGGCAAATGTGATGCCGGGATCGGGTCACTTAATGAGTGGGCAAACTGTTTATTTGAAGCTTCGTGAAGCTAATAAAATAGAAGATATGCTGATGTATGTTGATGAGGAATCCAATATCTACGGTGGTCTGAAAATGGCAAACGGAACCAACTCAATTCGTCCAAACGGACCGTTTCCCGGTACGCGTGCACGATCATCTGCAATGGTTCGAAACCTGTATATAAAAGCTCAGGAGTATAAAGAAAAAGTAGACGCTGCTAATGGTAATAGCGATGAAATGCCACCGCGTGATCTTCAAATGGAAACTCTTGTTGAAGTTTTGGAAGGCAAGCGAATTGTTCATAATCACACCCATCGCCACGATGATATTTTAACAGCCATTCGATTAGCTGACGAGTTTGGCTACAGGATGGTGCTGCATCACGTAAGTGAAGGCGGACAGGTAGCAGAAGAAATTGCCGCCTCCGGTTATCCTGCATCCATTATTGTTCTTGATTCACCCGGTGGAAAGCATGAAGCCGTTAATCTTGATTATGAAATTGGGCGCAAGCTGGAAGAAGCCGGTGCAACAATAGCCTATCACACCGATGATCCCATCACTGATTCAAGACTTTTCTTACGGTCAGGTGCATTTGGAGTACGGGCAGGAATGAGTCGCGAAAAAGCACTGGAAGCCCTAACCATCGTAAACGCCCAAATGATGGACCTTGATGATCGGGTAGGATCACTGGAAGAGGGAAAAGATGCTGACTTCCTGATTCTGAACGGAGACCCATTTAGTGTATATACACAAGTACAGGAAACATGGGTTGATGGAATCAAAGTCTGGGACCGATCAGATCCAGAGGATAGAAAATTTGCCACCGGCGGAGAGGATGTTTTCAAAAACCAAGCTTCTCACAGCCATCATGACCATGGAGGAAATTAAAATGACTATTTTACATACAACTATTACAAACGTCCGTAACTCCTTGTTTAATTCACGAAACCTGATGTCTGCAGTTCTCTGCATTGGCGTGATGTTTCTTTCGGTAGAGTTAACCCAGGCACAAAAAATTGCTGTAAAAGGTGAACTTATTCACACCTCTGCAGGTGATGCAATAGAGAATGGCACCATTCTTATTAACGATGGAATTATAGAAGCAGTAGGTCCTGAAGCGGAGATTCAAATTCCTTCCGGTTATGAATTATACGAGGCAAAAGTTATAACACCCGGTTTAATTGATGCCCATTCCGTAGTTGGAATGGCCGGAATTTATAATGTTCCGGATGACCAGGATCAGCTTGAAACTTCGCATGCAATCCAACCCGAACTAAGGGCTATAGATGGGTATAATGCCCGCGAAGAACTCGTTGGTGTATTGCGCGAATTGGGCATTACTACTGTTCACACAGGACATGGACCGGGCGCTGTTATCAGTGGTCAGACCATGATCGCCAAAACGGTTGGCACTTCTGTCGAAGAGGCCGTTGTTGAACCCGTTACTGCTCTTGCCATGACCATCGGATCAACAATAAGAAATAATTTCGATTCCCCGGGTACTCGATCTAAAGCCATTGCTATGCTGCGCCAGGAATTAATTCGGGCTCAGGAATACGCTAACGGCAATGATGATCAGCCACGGGATTTGCAAAAAGAGGTACTTGTTGATCTTTTAAACGGTGATATATACGGCATGATTACTGCTCACACCGCAAAAGATATCATGACCACCCTCAGGCTACAGGAGGAATTTGGCTTCAAACTACTGCTAGACGGTGCTTCCGAAGCTTATATGGTGATGGATGAAATAAAAGAGGCTGATGTGCCGGTTATCATTCATCCTACAATGATGAGACTCGGCGGCGACGGGGAAAATGCCTCTTTTGAAACCGCCGGAAAATTATCTGAAGCCGGAATTACGGTTCTCTTCCAAAGCGGATATGAAGCGTATGTACCAAAAACACGGGTTGTTCTTTACGAAGCAGCCATTGCCATTGCAAATGGTATGGATTACGACGCTGCCCTTCGGTCGCTCACAATTGATGCCGCCAGAGTGTTCGGCATCGACGGACAAGTGGGGTCACTGGAAACAGGAAAAGAAGCAGACATCGTACTTTTTAACGGAGACCCTTTCGAGTATACCACAACCACTGATTATGTGATTGTAAATGGGGAAATAGTTTCTCGTGGCGGACGCTGAGCAAAGCTTAAGCCGTTATTTATATAAATCAGGATATAAATCCTCCTCTTAGTAAGAGGGGGATTTTTTTTGCCTCGTAACCCGAAGCTCCTGCTTCGGAATCACTCTTTTACAAAAACAATCCTGTCTTCGTATAGCAATCGTGCATTGTGGTACTTACCAAAAAAGTGTGTCTGTAGAGTAGAATAAAAAAGTCTTCTTGTGTAGGTTTGGCAGCGTCCAAACCAACCAAAACCAAAAACACAAGAAGACCAATGATTATATCAAAAGTA
>PWFZ01000039.1 GCA_003555185.1 Balneolaceae bacterium
AGTGTGTTCATCAGATAGCTCTTTTAACGCTTGCCGGCGTTTGGTGAGGGGCCAGTCAAAAATGGGAGCCCCATCAGCAAAAAGCAGATCGTAAGCGATAAAGAGAACGGGATATTTTTGCAGGATCTTTTTTGAGGGTTTTTTGAGCCCCATTCTTTTCTGAAGAAGCTGAAACGGCAGAATCGTCTGATCTTTATATACACAAATTTCTCCATCGAGTACAATAGGCGGGATGGACTTCAGTTCGAAAAAAGACACAACATCAGGAAATGAGTGGGTGATGTCATTCAAATCCCTGGAAAATAGTTTAACCATATTGTCGGATATATGAACCTGACACCGCATCCCATCAAACTTTTCCTCGGCCATGTATTCACTCAGGTTATCAACCGCTCTGCTTTCAATGGGGGATGCGAGCATAAATGCCAGTGGATGAAATAGTTTGAATGTGGCTTCATCAAGCCGGTTTTGTTTTGCAAGAAGGGCAGTTAACCCGATGGACCCGGTAATCATATGTGCATATCGCACGGTTTCAACATCCTGATTGAAAGCTTTGGCAATGGCCGAAATCACCGATCTGGTTTCAAACCCTATTCGTAGTGATCCCTGTCCCAGCATGCGGATGAAATATTTAATCTCAACAGGTTCCATTTTACTCCAGGTATGCAACAAAATATCTTGTTTATCTGCCCGGCTTGATACGGCAAGTAACTCCTGAAAAACCACCTGAATTTCCTGTAACTGAAGTTGCCCCGGTATTCGTTTTTCTCTTGCAGCCGGGGTAGCTTCCATAAGCTTTTCGATGGTTTCGGAACTGCTGCCGGTTGCCGTTCGGCACGGTTTGAAAACAAGATCATAGTCAATCTCACAAAAGTTAGCTGCGGCCAGCCCGGATGTACGGCTGCCAACCGATGCCCGTTTTCCCGTAACATTTGCAAAGGCACCTTCTCCGATGAACTGTGCCGCCAGCTGTAGATTGTCATCTGAACTCAGTGATTGAAAGTATTTTGCACAAAGCGCAATCTTGGCGTTAGACCCCCGGGTTTCACGAATCTGCTGGATGGTCTTGCAAAGTTTGTTGAATGTCATGGTGTTTTGAAATAGTTTAAAACAATTCGCCCTCAAAGGCTGTCCACAAGGGTTGATTCTTTGAAACCAGCTTAAATAATTTAGGCTTTTCTTTCTGACTCACCCTATGTCCCTCTCTATCTAATAGAGAGGGATTTAATGTCTAAATTATTTAAGCTTATTTACGTGTTGAATCACTTTTTTGGACAGCATCTTAGAGTAATCAATCATCAAGTATCGTTTCAAAGTCTAAAAACTGACTGTTTATATTTCTTTCAGTTAAATAGTGTTCCACAACATCCGGGTTTGGGGTGTGGGTGATATAGACTTTTTTGGGGTTCATGTGTTCGCAAAAGTCGATGAGCTCGTAAAAGTCCAGATGATCAGAAATGGGGATCAGTTTATCGACAGTGAGTTGTGTCTGCCGGGATTCCAGGGCAGCCCAGCCCGAACAGTAGGCAATTTTCTTTTTCTTTACGTTTGATGCAAATCCATTGGACAGGGCAGAGGAAGGACAGATTAGAATATTGCCTTCGCATCTTGACCGCTCGTAGGTGCTGTAATTTCCCAGATCGATTCCTTCCTCGTCATATACTTTGCACAAATTGTAGCCGGCACCGTGAATCATTACAGGGTGATTTAGGGGCGACAGCAGATGCATGATTTCTTGTGCTTTGCCGAGATTGTAGGCTAGAAAGACAGGGGTGTACTTTTTTTGAAGGGTGTTTTCCGCAAATGAGCGAATTTCATTTCCAAGCTCCTCATGCGATTTCCAGCGGTATATCGGCAGACTGAATGTGGCTTCGGTGATGAGATAATCAGCCTGTTTAGGTGCATCAAACCCTTCGGTAGCTAGGGAGGGTGGTGTGCGATAGTCCCCTGTGTAAAGTAGCGACCCTTCGTCAGTTTCGACAAAGATCATGGCTGAACCCAAAATATGTCCCGCCGGAAATAGTGTGACCCTGAAACGGTCGGTCTCCAGCGGTTTACCAAACTGTAAAGCGGTAGATGTACCTTTGAATCCGCGAATTTTCATTAATTCTAACGTGGGGCGGCTTGCATGGGTATGGACGCCACGGTTTCTGTGCATGTGATCGGCGTGGGCGTGAGTTACAAATGTAAACGCAGCCCCGGGGTGTGTGCCGTCCATGGCGATGCGCACATCGGGGAGGTAAATACCTTGATATCCTGCTTTCTCTAATCGCATGATTCTATAATGATATACAGAATTTAATAGTTCAGGTGGATGGAAATATATCGAATAAATGTGCCCTTTAAGGGGTTGGAACTCTTGGAGGATAAGTTAAGGGGGTGTCTACATGGTGTCATTGCGGACTTCGATCCGCAATCTTCTGTGTTGGTAAGCTGAACGGAGATGTACCGTGCCGCGGGCACTCTATGATTTTGAAGACATTATTCCCCTGAATAAATTCAGGGGTTACAAAATAGGTCGTGCCGAATGGCACCGGGTGAAGTCTCCACTAATAAAGATCAGGAATGTAAATTGGCAAAAGTGAAGAGATAAAATATACTCTTGTTTAGAAAGAAAAGTGGCATCGAATGGAGTCTCAAGAAATTCTGAATAATCAAATTCGCAGAAATTAATAGTTCAGGTAGTAAGTATTATACCAAATACACAGTGAACAAAACCCTTGAAGGGTTATTTATTGGCATGAACCCCAATCAGCTTGATCTCGAAATCAACATGTAACATAACAGAAACAGAACAATTCCAATTGATATCATATTAAATGCGGCAAAGCGAACTTTTTTGGAAAGTTGATCTCCAAGGCTTTGAATTTGTTTCGCAACGGATGGCCATTGAACCAATAATTGGCCTGCGGTGAAGATGATTATCAAACTCCATAATGAGAAGAGCAGTTCAATCCAAGAAAAAGGAAAGAAGGAGAGTATTAGTCCGGGGATGGTAAAGAGGAGGAAATATTTAAGAACGGATTTAAAAGCGCCCGGTGGCGTGGATGATTTGGCAGCATCACGCAGCCGATCAGCCATTTCATGCTGTTTAGCCAAAAAGTAAAGCCCATAACTTATTAAAAGAGCGCCCAGGGTGACGTAATATGCCGTGAACCATTGAACTGAAAAAGATGATAACATTGTGAGATTGTGTGTTAAATTAAATCACTTTGGTGTGAGCTGAGCGACACTTTAGAAAGGCTTTTAGTCGATTAAAACCCTGTTTTCTGATGTTTTCAAAACATCAGGAATTGACTTGCTAATCGATTCTTTAAACGCTTTAATGATCGATTGTTTTAAATGTTTACGCCCATAGGCCAATCTGATTTGCCGGCAGGGGATGGGTTCGGTAAACTCTTTTATCACTGCATTATCGCATTTGCCATTGAACTCCTGAACCGCGGTCCATGGCAGGAGGGTCATCCCAAAGTTTTGTTCAACAAGGCGTTTTAACGTTTCCAGATTACCGCTTTTAAATTCGATGGCTTTCCTTGTTTTAACACCGGCTTCTTTGCAGATTTTAACGGCCTGATCACGAAAACAGTGTCCTTCGTTAAGTAACCAGATGTTTGTGCGGTCCAAATCTTCAACAGTTAATTTCTCTTTATTGACCAATGGGTGGCTTTTGGAGAGGTATGCGACAAACGGTTCTACGTAAAGTTCTTCCGTATAAATATGGGGCTTATCAATAGGTGTGGCAATGATGGCGGCATCCAGTTCATCATTTGCCAGTTTTTTAATAACCTGATCGGTCAGCGCTTCTTCGAAAACTGATTCAACCAATGGATACTCATCAATAAAAGAACGCAAGAAGCGCGGTACCAGATAGGGTGCAACGGTTGGAATGACTCCCACACGGAATTCACCCTTAAATTCCTCGTTTTCGAATTGGGCTAAATCTATAATTTGTTTGGCATCACGCAGAATTACTTTTGCCTGTTCTACAACTTTTTTACCCATTTCGGTGGGAACAACAGGAGATTTTGTGCGATCAAACAGAGTGGCGTTCAACTCATCTTCCAGTTTATGGATTTGCATACTAAGAGTAGGCTGTGTAACGAAACTCTTTTCAGCCGCAGTAGCAAAGTGCCTGTATTTATCTACAGCCACTACATATTTGAGTTGAGTTAAAGTCATGAATAAATTATATCTGAATGGTTAGTTTATGAACGTTAAGATAAAAATAAAAAGGAGATAGTTTTATGAAGTCTGAGTTTGAAAAACATTTGATAATATCGGGACGGGTTCAGGGAGTGGGATTCCGACATTTCGCCAAGAAAAATGCAGAGTCAATGGGAGTGAGCGGATGGGTTAAAAATCTTTCTAACGGTGATGTAGAGACAGTGGTTCAGGGAGAGGAGGATCAAGCTAAGAAAATGGTGAATTATCTTAAATCAGGTCCGATATCGGCTAGGGTTGAAGCAGTAAAGGAGGTTGATGAACAGGGAGATAATCATCAAAGTTTTGATGATTTTTCTATTATCCGTTAATTTTTTCCCGAAAAAAGTTGATGATAGATTAGGTATACTCAACATTTCATTTTTTTGTGGGTGTAGTAAAGTAGAGTCAAAAACCTTAGATGAGCTTACAAAGCTTAATTTACTGTAATACACTATTACTTAGTTGGGAGATCCTGACCTCCGTCAGGATGGCTTAAATGATTGTCTTAAATACACAAAAAAAATTAGCAACCCCCCGTTCAAAGAAAGCTGCTAATATCATCTACAGACGGCTATTACCCCATTTGCTTGAGTAACATACTTTTTAGTGAAGGAGTACGCAATAAGCAGAAGTTCGTAATTTCTTTACGTGAAAATACGTAGATGACTGTTTTACAGTAGGTTAGGCTGTTCCATGGCGAACCGGACAAGACCGGCAGTATTCTTGATGTTCAACTTTTGCATTAAATTCGAGCGATGGGTTTCAACCGTACGGGGACTGATATATAAAAGTTTTGCAATATTAGAACTTGTGTACCCATCTACTATTAGCGCCAATATTTCTTTCTCTCTTTTGGTGATACTAAAATTTTTAGAGCCAGCTGTACTCTTTGCTAAATCAGCATATTTCCCAACAATCAGCCTGGAGACAGATTTACTGAAAACCTGGTCCCCTTTATACGCCGATGCTATCGCTTCAATCAACTTTTTTGAAGAGATGGTTTTGATCAGGTAACCATTCACTCCGGCTCTTAATGCTTGGTTCAAATGAATGATATCTGCTGAATTAGATATTACTACTACCTTAGCATTTGAATTGCAGGAATAGAGCTTCTCCATCAATTGGTGAATATTCTTGTCTGTTATGTTAGATGAGATAATACAAAGGGCATCCGGTCTCCCGACGTAGGCTTTTATTAAATCGTCTGCGGTACAAACTGACTTGATGACGATTGTCGATTTTGATTGATTGATGATCGCTTCGATTCCGCATCGGCTGATATCAAACTTATCGGCTATAAGAATGGGTATTGATGTCATTGTTTATCCTCCGTTTAAGGGGGGATAACGAATATAGCTGAATTTTTGTAAATGCAAACTAAAAGTTCAAAACCCTAATAATCTCTGTGAAATTTAAAAATTGTCGAAAATAAGCTCCCCTCCTGTGTAAGGAGGGGCTGGGGGTGGTAGTTTTCGATTTATGAGTTCAGGAAAATCGAAAAATTCTATTTCGACCATACCAACAACCGACTCAATATTAACGAATATGTAATAGCTGAAAAGCCACATAAATTGTCAGAATAGATTTCAGTGTCCACCCAATCGTGCGAATCCAATTTGTTGATACAAGCTTTTGAATGGTCACTCTGTCATACCCCTGCAGTAGCTTTTGGTGAATGGGAACCTGTACGAGGAATGTAGATGTCCAAACTGAAAGGACAAGGATGAGCCCGATGATAAATTCAATCCGGAAATCGGATGGTTGCAGCACAAGTAAAACAGAAGTGACTAACTCAATCAGCATTACCGGAATCACCAGGAAGGAAATTACAAACATATGCTGTTGTTGGTGATCCGAATAATTCTCGCGATCAAGTCGTGCAAAAAACGGATAATGTAGAATTTGTATAACCCAGATCAGGCCACAAAGAAAGAGGGATGAAGCAAAATTAAGCAGGAATAGAGTGTTCATTCTACAGAATAGCGATTTTTTTGGGTGAAATATATTCCAATTTAAGTCAAACTATCGGTGACGATTAAGTTGCAGAACGATTAAGCGAATGGTTAACATATTGTTTATTTTATCAGGCTCTGTAAACGACAGGATATAAAATAGTAAACACAATAACATTTATGAGCTGGCTCCGAACCCACACTTGCGGTGACTTAACCAAAGACAACAAAAACGACATTGTAATTTTAAACGGATGGGTATCATCCCGGCGAGATTTAGGTGGCGTTATTTTTATCGATTTAAGAGATCGCTATGGAATTACCCAAATTGTCTTTGATGAAACCAATAAGGAGCTCCACGAGCAGGCGGAAGAGCTGCGATCGGAATATGTGATTGGAATTAAAGGGAAGGTGTTGCTTCGGGACGAGGAAACCATCAACCCGAATATGAACACCGGAGAAGTTGAAATTGAGGTAAGTGAATTGAAAATATACTCCACCGCACAAACGCCTCCGTTCGAGATTAAGGATGATATTACCACCAATGAAGATGTAAGGTTGAAGTACCGTTACCTGGATCTTCGTCGTCCGGAAGTTCAAAAGAATTTGATGCTGCGTTCAAGGTTGTATCACACAATCAGAAATTTTTACCAGAATTATCAATTTGCAGAGGTGGAAACACCCGTGTTGATGCGCTCAACACCGGAGGGCGCGCGGGATTACCTGGTACCGAGCCGTGTTAATGCAGGTAAGTTTTTTGCACTGCCGCAAAGTCCGCAAACCTATAAGCAGCTGCTGATGGTTTC
>PWFZ01000401.1 GCA_003555185.1 Balneolaceae bacterium
CGTCCAGCGGATCTTTTGCCCTACATAGGTCCATTAAATAAAGGCTCGAAAGAATTTATTGCTACAGGATTCTCAACGGATGGAATGGTATATGGTACGTTAGCTGCTATGGTAATTTCAGATCAAATAGGAGGGCATGAAAACAGATGGGCAGAACTTTATAACTCTACTCGCCATAACCCCTTAAAATCAGCTCCGAAATTTATAGAGGAAAATATAAATGTAGCCAAACAGTATATAAATGATTACGGAAATTCTACTCCGGATGCCACAAATTTCAGGCTTGAAGACGTACAGGCAGGGGAGGGCCGAGTGGTGAAGCTGGATGGGAAGAAGCTGGCTGTATACAGGAGTTTGGATGATAAACTAGAGGTTGTATCGGCAGTTTGTCCGCATATGAAAGGTATCGTTCACTGGAATAATGCTGAAAAATCCTGGGACTGCCCGTGTCATGGGAGTAGATTTAAAACAGATGGCGAGGTCATTGAAGGGCCGGCTTTTCGACCACTAAATAAGGCGACACTCAAATTAAAAGATAAACATCAAACATAAATAACTATAGATAATTTATGATACCCAAAGGTAAATTAGTTCTCATTGGTGGCAGTATAGAAATGGACATCGAGAAGATTGATAAGAGAGATGGAGACACAACTGAAAGAGTGATTCTTCCACAAATCATTGAAATGGCAGGTGGCCCGGAAAGCAGAATTGAACTGATTACCTGTGCAACCAGTATACCGGATAAAGTGTGGGCAGATTACTGCAATATATTTAAAAAGTTAGGGGTCAATAATTTAGGGAATATGTTCATTCAAAATCGTGGAGCAGCAAATGATGGAGAAGAAATACTGCTGAAATTAGAAAAAGCAGATATGATTTTATTTATAGGTGGAGATCAGAAACAGCTTATTGAACATTTAAGAGGTACTAAGTTTCATGAACTAATGCTTCAACGGTATCTGCATGAGGACTTTATCATTGCGGGTACAAGTGCCGGGGCAATGGCCCTTTCAGACCTAAGTTTATTAGGTGAAAAAAGAGGGACTATTTATGAAAAAAAAGATTTAATCATGGATAAAGGTTTTGGCTTTATTAACCAGGTTATAATTGATACTCATTTTATGCAACGTGCACGATTGGAAAGATTGGCAGAAGCTATTGCACTATATCCTGAAAAGCTGGGGATTGGCGTAGGTGAAGATACTGCTTTGGTAATTTCCGAAGGAAACAATTGTGAAGTTATCGGTTCCGGAAAAGGGATTTTGATTGATGGGAGCCACTTAAAACATCAAATGTCTGGGGGAAATGGAGAAGATACAGATGATGAGTCAATCCCACTTTTCAATTTAAATGTTCACATTCTGTTTCTGGGAGATAAATATTTTATTCAGGATAGAAAACCGGAGTCACACCATGAATTACGGCAAAATCAACCCGCCTGACGGATAGATTAAAAAGTAGAGGTAGTTTTTTAAAAAAAAGAGGGACTGTATGAGGTCAATATGGAATGGTTCTTTGAGCTTTGGATTAATAACAATTCCCATAAAATTGTATTCCGCATCCGAAGAGCGGAAGCTCGAACTCGATATGCTTGACAGCGAAGATCACGCCCGAATTCGATACAAACGGGTGAATGAAAACACAGGAGAAGAAGTGGAGTGGGGTGATATTGTAAAAGGGTATAAACAGAATGATCACTATATCATTTTGGAGAAGGAGGATTTCGAAATGGCGAACATGAAGAAATCTAAGACTATTGATATTGAAGCATTTGTTGGAAATGATGAAATAGACGACATTTTGTTTAAAAAACCTTACTTCCTGGAACCGCAAAAGGAAAGTGGAAAAGCCTATAATTTATTGCGTGATGCCCTTAAGAAAACAGACAAAGTTGGGGTAGCTACATTTGTGATGCGCCAGAAAGAAAATCTGTGTCTGATTGGGGTGTATAAAAATGCCATTATGCTTCATGTGATCCGTTTTCAGGATGAAATTCGCGACCCTGAAGATTTAAATCTTCCCGAAACAAAAGTGAAGAAAAAAGAGGTGGATATGGCGCTCTCTTTAATTGAACAGTACACCGAAACGTTTGAGCATGATAAATATAAGGATGTCTACACAGATCAGTTGATGGAGGTAATTGAAGCCAAATCGTCCGGCAAAAAGACAAAGATTGAAGATGTTAAATCTGAGCCGACTGAAGCGAAAGACCTGATGAAACAGCTTCAAGCCAGCCTGTCCAAAAAGAAGAATGAAAATGGCAACGGCAGGAAAAAGAAGAAAAAGGCAAAAGCTTAAAATCTTGCCCCGTTGCTCTGCACCGGGGTGGAGATGGGCAGCTGAGCTGCCATTTCACCTCCGTAGCGGAGCTACGGAAATAGGGTGAGTCAAAAGGCGTCATCCCGTCCCGAAATCCTTCGGGACGGGATCTCGATTCGTTAATATAGCTGGGAGATATCGCTCCGCGTTCAAAAAATGAGCGGATCGGGGTCCGGTATGACTCCTATTCCACGCCTTTTAGTCACACCGCCCCCCGAGCCGGGGTCTCCTGAAAATTGGTAATTTCACTGGAAAGAAACTCCATGACCCTCACCGAATATCAAAAAAAAAGAGATTTCAGGTCCACTCCTGAGCCGGATGGAAAAACCGGCAAGGATAAACCTGAGTTACGATTTGTAATTCAGCGACATGATGCCCGGCGCCTGCATTATGATCTGCGCCTAGAAATGGATGGCGTGTTAAAAAGCTGGGCTATACCAAAAGGACCATCTATGAATCCTCAAGATAAACGGCTTGCTATCCATACAGAAGATCATCCCGTGGAGTATCTTGATTTTGAGGGCATAATCCCGAAAGGAAACTATGGTGCCGGAGAGATGAGAATTTGGGATGAGGGAACCTATATCGCTACTTCATCGAATAATAAAGAGAGTGATCTGATTGAGCAGGTAAAAAACGGCAGTCTTAAAATTGAATTTTCGGGCGAAAAACTGAAGGGGAAATTCGCTCTTTTTTCTATGGATAAAGAGGACCAATGGCTGCTGGTAAAAAAAGATGACGAGTATGCTGTGGATCGGGAATATGATGCAGAAGATTTTACAAATGAAATCAGCTCCGGTGAATCAGACGCTGCAGAAGAGCTTGATATAAACGAGCTCATAAAGCCGATGCTTGCCAAAAAAGCGACTAAAATATTTGAAGATCCGGATTGGGTTTTTGAATTGAAATGGGACGGATACAGAGCTATTGCAAATATTAGTAAGGAAGAGGTGAAATTGTATTCACGAAATGGACACTCATTCAATGAAAAATTTTCTCCGGTTGTAAAAGCCCTTGACACCATTAAGCATGATGCCATTCTGGATGGAGAGATTGTGCTGCTTGATAAAAATGGAAAACCTGTATTTCAAAACTTGCAAAATTACTCACCGGAGGATAAAGGGGAGCTTGTTTATTATGTGTTTGACCTGTTGCACCTTAATGGCCACAGTACAATGGAGTTACCGTTAATAAACAGGAAAAGCCTGATTGAAGATGTGTTAGGGGATGTGCCCGGAATAAAATATAGCGAGCATATTGAAGAGGACGCCACTGTATTTTATGATGAAGCCATTGAGAGAGGAATGGAAGGGGTGATTGCAAAAAAAGCATCATCAAAATATTTTCCGGGAAGCCGGTCAGACAGCTGGCTGAAAATAAAATCTCAGGAGAGACAGGAAGCGCTGATTTGTGGATATACTGAAGGGAAAAGAGCTTTTGGATCTTTGATTTTAGGCGTTTATGAAAATGATAAACTTATCTATATAGGAAATTGTGGGACGGGGTTTGGTGAGGATATGCAGAAAGAAATTCTTGAAAAGCTGAAACCTTTAGAAATTGAAAAGAAACCATTTAAAGAAAAAGTTAACCTAAAAGGACGAGAGCCGAACTGGGTAAAGCCTGAGATAATATGTGAAGTGGTTTTTTCTGAATGGACAGATTCCGGTTCCATGAGGCATCCGGTTTTTAAAGGTCTTCGATCAGATAAAAAACCAAAAGAAATTACAAAGGAGGAAGAGGTTATGGCACCGACAGAGAAGTCCTCAAAATCGAAGAAAAAGAAGAAGAAATCTTCAGGCAAAAAGTCGAAGTCCGGGAGTGACAAACAGGCTGATAATACGTTAGACATTGATGGTATATTGGTCTCTGTGACAAATCTGGATAAAGTGTTTTGGCCTGATGAAGGATATACAAAATTCGATCTGATTAATTACTATATAAAAGTATCGGATGTAATCATGCCTTACCTGATTGACCGGCCGCAAAATTTAAACCGTCATCCTAATGGAATTGACGAGAAAGGATTCTATCAAAAAGACAGCGGGTCGATGCTGCCGGATTGGGTTGAATCGGTTACTATCTACTCGGAATCATCCCAAAAAGACATTGAGTACATGCTATGCCAAAATACCGCCGCGCTGGCTTATATGGCAAATTTGGGGTGTATTGAAATTAACCCATGGAGCTCTAAAACAAAATCACTGGACTACCCGGATTATACGGTGATTGATATTGACCCCTCAGAGAAAACAACGTTTGAGGATGTTATTGAAGTGACACAGGCCGCAAAAGAAGTGCTCGATCTGGCTAAAATAGAGGGGTATTGTAAAACATCGGGGTCGAGTGGGATGCATATTTACCTGCCAATGAATTCGGAGTATACCTACAGTGAAGCCAGGGATTTCACAAAGCTACTGTGCTATTATATCAAAGATATGTTGCCTGACCTTACGACAATGGAGAGAACCATCAGAAAACGTAAAGGGAAAATTTATCTCGATTATCTGCAAAATCGATCCGGCCAAACTCTGGCGGCTCCTTACTGCGTAAGGCCGAGAAAAGGCGCAACGGTTTCAGCGCCTTTGAAATGGAGTGAAGTTAAAAAAGGATTGGATATGAATGATTTTACGATCAAAACCATGCCTGACAGAATTAAATCGATGGACGATCCTTTCAAAAAAGTATTGGGAAAAGGAGTGGATATTGAAAAAACCCTGAAGGTTTTGGGCGAGAAAAAGGAGTGAGTTTTTTTAAAAAGTCCAGGTACCCTCTTTGGAGGCTGTGAAATAATGCCACTGAGACACAGAAAAACACAGAATATTCAGTGCCTTTCTGTGTCTCAGTGGCAATAAAGCATGTTTGAATACATAGTATATTGTTGAGTATTATTTTTCTCACAGTTTCTTTGAAGGAGGAAGATCCCGTTTTCCGGGATCTGGGAGATGACCGATAGGCTTTGAGCAAGTGAATAAACAATGATGAGTGAAGTTACTGCAAATCATCCCCCTTTCTTTTCAGACCTGTGACATCCTTTACAGGTGTTCTGGAACATGGTTTTCACTTTTAGTAGCGTTCCATAGCATTAATTACTTCATCAAACTTTACACTGGCAATGGCAGGTTGAAAATCTGAGATAGCATATGGAATAACCAAATACTCGTTATGGATGAGAGCTCCACAGGTATAAACCACATTTGGTACATAGCCAATTGTAGTTTTTTTATCCGGTTTAAGAAGGGGTTCTTTAAGCCTTCCAATCATTTTGGACGGGTTTTCCAGATCCAGCAATATTGCACCAATGGAGTATGTACGCATAATTCCAACCCCATGAGTTAAAACCAGCCAGCCTTCAGGTGTTTCCATAGGCGACCCACAGTTTCCTAATTGAACCATTTCCCAGTCTTCCTGGGGTTTTTGTATAATCTCTGAGTGGTTCCAGTGGTGCAGTCTTTCCGAATACATAATGTGATTGTTTTCTCCATCTTGCCTGGATAACATGGCATAGCGACCGCCAATTTTACGGGGAAAAAGAGCCATCCCTTTATTCTTCACAGCATCTCCATACAGCGGATTAATTCTGAATTCGTTGAAATCAACCGTTTCGATAATTTGGGGCATGATGGCTTTTCCATCATAGGCTGTATAGGTTGCGAAATAAACGTCTTCACCGCCATCTCTATAGTCAAACTTCACAAACCGGGCGTCTTCTAAACCACCACTTGATTCGTCAGAAACGGGAAAAATTACACGTTCAGAAAAGTGGTGATCCGGTTCAAAATTTAATTGGTAATCCGAGTCGGCAAGATGACGCATATGTTTGAAACAGGAAATCTGACGTTCAGGTGCAAATTGTGGGTGCTCACTCAAATCTGTAATTTGTTCTTTCAATTCATCATAGATGAATTTTTGAGGCATTCTGCTCAGTATATACTTAGCAACATCATCGCAAGCACTCATTTCCACTAACTTATTGTAAAATAAACGTTTTCTGTAAACAGGGTTTTCAATTGTTGGAGCTTTTACATGAGACCCTGTGGGTTCGAACCGAAGTTCACCTTCTGCGTTAATCATGCCACTGCGAAAAACGATCGAAGAAATATGTCCTTCACCCACTGCCCGAAGACTCATTATAAAATGCAGTTCATCTTCTTTCGTTTTTGATTGATCAGGATGTGGTACGATAGAGGGATTGAAAAGAGCCGCCGATTCAATAGCATATTCCATAGTGAAAAAAGCCCCGATGATCAGCCGCTGTTTTTCGGTGAATTTATTACGGTCTCCCGGTGCAATAAAACCACGAATTTGTTTATAGTGGTTATTAAAGATGTCCCTAATATCTTTATGCCTGTCAGAAAAGTCTTGGGTAACTTTTTCGAGAAGTGCTGAGATATCTTCTTTACCAAGATCTAAAATTCGTTGAACGATACTTTTTATTCGCACCGGATCGCTGCCATACATTAATAAACGGCAGATAACACGTGAAGGGTTTCTCTCTATAGCCTGACTTTTGTGTTTTACGTTTAGGCCATCGGTTTGTGCAGTTAAAGCATTATTATTTTTATTAAAAATGGTTAATCTTTAATTAAGTGTTATAAAA